>NZ_JBJGZT010000013.1:0-141238 GCF_054050655.1 Geodermatophilus sp. SYSU D00663
CCCCCCCCCCCCCCCCCCCCCCCCCCCCCCCCCCCCCCCCCCCCCCCCCCCCCCCCCCCCCCCCCCCCCCCCCCCCCCCCCCCCCCCCCCCCCCCCCCCCCCGGACGCGTCAGCCGACCGGGGCGCCGTCCCGCACGACGACCCGGGCGACGTCGGTGCGCCCGGTCGCCCAGAGCAGGACCTCCATCGGCTCGCCCTCGACCGTGGTGGGTGCCGACCCGGCGCGGATCCGCTTCCCGGGGCCGGGGACGTCGCTGCGCTGCAGCACCAGGCCGCCGGGGTGCCGCGCGGCCGCCGCGCGGGCGAACAGCTGCGCCGCGCCCCAGAGCCGGTCGGCGTCGGCCAGCGGCAGCGCGCGCGGCGCCCAGCCGGGCCGCGCCCGCCGCACGTCCTCGTGGTGGATCGCGAACTCGGCGGAGTCCGCGACCGCCGACACCCCGGGCCAGCCCATCGGCAGCCACGCCGGCGGACCCTGCCGGACCCGCGCCACCAGCTCGGGATACGCCGTCGAGGTGCGCAGCCGGTCCTCGACCCGCTCCGCGTGGGCGTGCAGCCGCCCGCCGACCGGCGTGCGCTCCAGCGCGTAGCCGGGCAGCGCGTCGGGACGGCGGTCGCGGGTCACCAGGTGGGCGGCCAGGTGGGCCGTCGTCCACCCCTCGCAGCAGGTCGGGGCGTCGGGGCCGAGCTCGTCGAGGAGGTCGGCGAGGGCCGCGCGCTCGCGGGCGGCGAGCGGGCGGGAAGAGGGAGTCACCACGGCGGGTTACCGATCCCGTCCACCCGGAAAACCCGCAGGCCCCTGTCGGTACCGCCGGTTAGCCTGAGTAACGACTGCGAGTGCCGCGGTCGCGAACCCCGAGGAGATCCGTGCCCCGCGCCCGAGACGCCGTCGTCCGGCGGGGACTGCGCCACGTCGCCCGGTCCATCCGCGAGCAGCGCGGGATGTTCACCCTCGCCCTGCTCGCCAGCAGCCTCTACGCCGCGATGACCGTGCTGTCGGCGTTCGTCATCGGCGGGGTCACCGACCGGGTGGTGCTGCCGGCCTTCGCCGACGGCGACACCACCGCCGGCGCGCTCACCCTCGCCGTCGTGGTGATCCTCGGCGTCTCGGTGCTCAAGATCCTCGGCATCCTCGGCCGGCGGCTGTTCGCCGGCGTGATGGCCTACCGGCTGCAGGCCGACTACCGCCGCCGCGTCACCGCGCAGTACCTGCGGCTGCCGCTGGCCTGGCACCAGCGCCACCCCACCGGGCAGCTGCTGTCCAACGCGAACTCCGACGTCGAGGCCTCCTGGTACTTCGTCTCCCCGCTGCCCTTCGCCTGCGGGACGCTCGTGATGATCGCCATCACCGTCGTCGCGCTGGTGGCCACCGACCCGCTGCTGGCGCTGGTCGGCCTGGTCGTCTTCCCGCTGGTCTTCGTGGTCAACGCCGTCTACTCGCAGGTGATGAGCCCGCGGATGCAGCGGGCGCAGCAGCTGCGCGCCGAGGTCAGCGAGATCGCCCACGAGAGCTTCGACGCCGGCCTGGTGGTCAAGACCCTCGGCCGCGAGGAGGTCGAGAGCGCCCGGTTCACCGAGCGCGCCCGGGAGCTGCGCGACGGGCTGGTCTCGGTCGGCCGGGTGCGCGGGCTGTTCGACCCGCTCATGGAGGCGCTGCCCAACCTCGGCACGCTCGCCGTGCTGCTGGTCGGCGCCGGCCGGGTCGCCTCCGGCGCCACCGACGCCGGCGACCTGGTGAGCATCGCCTACCTGTTCACCCTGCTCGCGCTGCCCATCCGCGCGATCGGCTGGGTGCTCGCCGACCTCCCGCGCGCGCTCGCCGGCTTCGACCGGGTCACCCCCGTCCTCGACGCCACTGGCGAGACCCCGCACGGCCCGGAGACCGCGCCCGCCGGCGACGGCGGCGCCCGGCTGGGCCTGCGCGCGGTCGACCACGTCTTCGACGGCGCGTCGCAGCCGGTGCTGTCGCAGGTCACCTTCGACGTCGCGGCCGGCAGCACGGTCGCCGTCGTCGGGCCGACCGGCTCGGGCAAGTCGACGCTGGCCGGGCTGCTGGTGCGGCTGGTCGACCCGGCCGGCGGCGAGGTGCTGCTCGACGGCGTCGACCTGCGTCGGCTGCGCGAGGGCGAGGTCAGCGGCCAGGCCGCGTTCGTCCCGCAGGGCACCTTCCTCTTCGACGACACCGTCCGCGGCAACGTGACCCTCGGCGGCGGGTACGGCGACGACGAGGTGCGCGCGGCGCTGCGCGTGGCCGCCGCCGAGGACTTCGTCGACCGGCTGCCCGAGGGCCTCGACACCCGCGTCGGCGAGCGCGGCGCCACCCTCTCCGGCGGCCAGCGGCAGCGGCTCGCCCTCGCCCGCGCCGTCATCCGCCGGCCCCGGCTGCTCGTCCTCGACGACGCCACCAGCGCCGTCGACCCCGCCGTCGAGGCGCGCATCCTCGACGCGCTGCGCTCGGCCGACCGGCCCTCGACCGTGGTCGTCGTCGCCTACCGGCAGGCCACCATCGCCCTCGCCGACGAGGTGGTGTGGCTGGAGAACGGCCGGGTCACCGCCCGCGGCAGCCACGAGGAGCTGCTGGCCACCGTGCCCGGCTACGCCGCGCTGGTCCGCGCCTACTCCCAGGCGGAGGTGGCGGCGTGAGCGCCGTGGACACCGGGCGGCGGGAGGGCGCGTTCGCCACGCTGCGCCGCGGGCTGCGGATGATGCCGGAGTTCCGCCGCGGACTGCCGGCCACGTTCGCGCTCGCGCTGGTCGCCACCGCCGGGCGGGTGGTCGTGCCGATCGCCGTCCAGCAGGTCATCGACCGGGGCCTGCTCGCCCCCGGCGGCCCCGACCTCGGCCTGGTCCGCACGCTGGTGCTGGTCTGCGCGGTCGTCGTCCTGGTCACCGGGGTGGCGGTCTACCGGATGAACGTCCGGCTGTTCCGCACCACCGAGACCGCGCTGGCCGGGCTGCGCGCCCGGGCGTTCCGGCACGTGCACGACCTGTCCGTGCTGCACCAGCAGGGCGAGCGCCGCGGCTCCCTGGTCTCCCGGGTCACCAGCGACGTCGACCAGCTGTCCACCTTCATGCAGTGGGGCGGCGTCCTCGGCGTGGTCAGCCTCGGCCAGCTGGTCGTGGCCACCGTCGTCATGGCGGTCTACTCCTGGCAGCTGACCCTGCTGGTGCTCGCCTGCTTCCTGCCGCTGGCCTTCGCCGTCCGCTGGTTCGCCCGCCGGCTGCAGGTCGCCTACGGCGTGGTCCGCGAGCGGGTCGGCGACGTGCTCGCCGCGGTGTCGGAGTCCGTCGTCGGCGCGCCGACGGTGCGCGCCTACGGCATCCGCGAGCGGACGGCGGCCCGCCTCGACCGGGCCATCGGCCGGCACTACCGCGCCCAGGTCGACGCGCAGAAGGTCACCGCGGCCGTCTTCGTCACCGGCGAGTTCGCGGCCGCGGTCGCCAACGCCGCCGTCGTCGTGGTCGGCGTGCTGCTCGGCGTGGCCGGGCAGGTCAGCGCCGGCACGCTCGTCGCCTTCCTGTTCCTCGTCACGCTCTTCGTCGCGCCGGTGCAGACCGCCAGCGAGGTGCTCAACGAGGGGCAGAACGCGATCGCCGGGTTCCGCCGGGTGCTCGACGTCCTCGACACCGAGCCCGACGTCCGCGACCCCGCCGCCGGCGGCACCGCGCGCGAGCTGCCGGCCGGGCCGCTCGGCGTGCGGCTCGAGCACGTCACCTTCCGCTACGCCCCCGGCGCGCGGGCGGCCCTCGACGACGTCGACCTCGCGCTGGCGCCGCGCCGCCGCTACGCCGTCGTCGGGGAGACCGGGTCGGGGAAGACGACGTTCGCCAAGCTGGTCACCCGGCTCATGGACCCCACCGAGGGGCGGGTGCTGCTCGGCTCCGACGCCGCCGGCTGGGTGCCGCTGCCCGACGTGGCGTTCGCCTCGCTGCGCCGGCGGGTCGGCATGGTGCCGCAGGACGGTTTCCTCTTCGACGCCACCGTCGCCGACAACGTCCGCTACGGCCGCCCGGACCTCACCGACGAGCAGGTGACCGCGGCCTTCGCCGAGCTCGGTCTCGGCGACTGGCTGGCCGGCCTGGCCGACGGCGTCGCGACGCCGGTGGGCCAGCGCGGGGAGTCGCTGTCGGCGGGGGAGCGGCAGCTGGTCGCCATCGCCCGCGCGCACGTGGCCGCGCCCGACCTGCTGGTGCTCGACGAGGCCACCAGCGCCGTCGACCCGGCCACCGAGCGGCGGCTGACCCTGGCGCTGGACCGGCTCACCGAGGGCCGCACCACGCTCACCATCGCGCACCGGCTGTCCACCGCCGAGCGGGCCGACGAGGTGCTCGTCGTCGACGCCGGCCGGGTGGTGCAGCGCGGCACGCACGCGGACCTGGTCGACGCCGTCGGCCCCTACGCGCGGCTGCACGCCTCGTGGCGCCGGTCGTCGGCGGGGGAGCCCGAACGCGTCGCCTGAGCGGGCGGCGGTCCTAGGCTCCGCGGCGTGACCACGTCCTCCACCAGCCCCTCCCGCATGCCCGGCACGGCGATCGCCGCCGCGGCGATCGGCGCCCTCGGCGTGCTGCCGCTGGCCCTGGTCACCGTCCTGCCGTTCGCCCTCGGCGGCGTGCAGTCCGACGACGTCCGCGACTGGTGGGTCTACGCGCTGCTCCTGCTGCCCGTGCTCCAGGTCTTCGGTGTCGTCTGGCTGGTCTCCCGCCGGGGCCGGTGGCCGCTGCTCCTGGGAGCCGTGGGCTCGCTGGGGTTCGCCCTCCTCGTCATCGCGACGGCGGTCGCGGTCGGCGAGGACGTGGGCGCCGCGCCGGTCGTCGTGGCCGTCTGCCCCCTGGTCGCGGCCGGCCTCGCGCTCAGTCCCCGGGTGACGGCCTGGCTGGCCGGCCGCCGCCGTCCGGGCTGACGGGGTCCGGCCGCGGGGGCCTCCCTGCGGGGCCCGCCGCGAGCGTGCGAGTGGCGGAGGGCAGGGAGGCCCCTTCTCTAGGCTGCCCGGCATGCCGTCGTCCCCGCCCCGCCGGACGACGACCCGCCGCTCCCCGCGGGCGGCGCCCGCGGCGTCGGCCGTCCGGCGGGCCGCCCCGCCGCCCGCTGCCGGGCGCCCGCTCACCGCGCCGTTCGCCGCCGCGTTCGGCCTGCTCGTCGCCGCCGAGGACCTGTACCTCGGGTGGCTGCTCTGGGACGGCCTGCCCCCGCGCTGGGGCTGGTACCTGGCCGCCTCCGCCGTCCTGGCGCTGCCGGCGGTCGCCGGGGCGGCGCTGGTGTGGGCCGGCCGGGGCCGCGGGTGGCTGGTCCTCGCCGTCGCCGCGGTGCTGCCGCTGCTCCTGCTGCTCGGCGTGGCCCTGCTGTTCGGCGCCCTCGGCGACGGCTCGTCGGTCGGGTGGGCGCTGGCGCTGCTGGTGGGCCCGGCCGGCTGCCTGGCGCTGACGGTGCGCCGCCCGATCCGGGAGTGGACCCGTCCCGGCCGGGCGACACCGCCCCCGGCGCAGCCGGGGCGGACCCCCCGGGGCGGCCGCGCCCGCTAGCGTGCCCGCCGTGATCGACACAGACGTCGTCGTGGTGGGGTCCGGCCTGGCCGGCCTGGTGGCCACCGCCGAGCTGGCCGACGCCGGCCGGCGGGTGGTGCTCGTCGAGCAGGAGCCGGAGGCGTCCTTCGGCGGGCAGGCGTGGTGGTCCTTCGGCGGCCTGTTCCTCGTCGACTCGCCCGAGCAGCGCCGCCTGCGCGTCCGCGACTCGCTGGAGCTGGCCCGCCAGGACTGGTTCGGCACCGCCGCCTTCGACCGCGCCGAGGACCACTGGCCCCGGCAGTGGGCCGAGGCGTACCTGGAGTTCGCCGCGGGGGAGAAGCGGGCCTGGCTGCGCGAGCAGGGCGTCGGCTTCTTCCCCGTCGTCGGGTGGGCCGAACGCGGCGGCTACACCGCCACCGGCCACGGCAACTCCGTGCCCCGCTTCCACATCGTCTGGGGCACCGGCCCCGGCATCGTCGAGCCGTTCGCCCGCCGGGTCCGCGCCGCCGTCGAGCGCGGGCTGGTCGAGCTGCGCTTCCGGCACCGGGTGACCGCGCTGGTCGTCACCGACGGCGCTGTCACCGGCGTCCGCGGCGAGGTGCTCGAGCCCAGCGGCGTCGCCCGCGGCGAGGCCAGCTCGCGCACCGCCGTCGGGGACTTCGAGATCACCGCCCAGGCCGTCGTCGTCACCTCCGGCGGCATCGGGGGCAACCACGACCTGGTCCGGCAGAACTGGCCGGCCCGGCTGGGCCCCCCGCCGCAGCGGCTGCTGTCCGGCGTCCCCGCGCACGTCGACGGGCTCATGCTCCAGGCCACCGAGGCCGCCGGCGCCAACCTCATCAACCGCGACCGCATGTGGCACTACACCGAGGGGATCGCCAACCACTCCCCGGTGTGGGCACGGCACGGCATCCGGATCCTGCCCGGGCCCTCGTCGCTGTGGCTGGACGCGACCGGGCAGCGGCTGCCGGTCCCGCTGTTCCCCGGCTTCGACACCCTGGGCACCCTCGCCCACATCGGGCAGACCGGCTACGAGCACACCTGGTTCGTGACGACGAAGAAGATCGTCGAGAAGGAGTTCGCGCTGTCGGGCTCCGAGCAGAACCCCGACCTCACCGGCAAGGACGTCCGGCTGCTGCTGAACCGGGTCAAGGCGGGCGTGTCCGCCCCGGTGCAGGCCTTCCTCGACCGCGGCGAGGACTTCGTGACGGCGTCCTCCCTGCCCGAGCTGGTCGCCGGGATGAACCGGATCACCGGCGGCACGCCCGAGGTGTCGCTGGAGACCGTGGAGCGCGAGGTCACCGCCCGCGACCGCGCGGTGGACCACCCGTTCACCAAGGACCTGCAGCTCACCGCGGTCCGCGGCGCCCGCAGCTACCTCGGCGACAAGCTCATCCGGGTGGCCCCGCCGCACCGGCTGCTCGACCCCGCGGCCGGCCCGCTGATCGCCGTCCGGCTCAACCTGCTCACCCGCAAGACCCTCGGCGGGCTGGAGACCGACCTGTCCGGCCGGGTGCTGCGCGCCGGCGGCGAACCGTTCCCCGGCCTGTACGCCGCCGGGGAGGCGTCCGGGTTCGGCGGCGGCGGCATGCACGGCTACCGGTCGCTGGAGGGCACCTTCCTCGGCGGCTGCCTGTTCTCCGGCCGGGTCGCCGGCCGGGCGCTGGCGGCGGCCCTGTGAGCTCGCCCGGCAGCCCCTGGGCCGACCCGGCCTCAGAGACCGAGCCGGTCGCCTACGCGGGCCCGCCGGCCACCGCCCCGTACGCCGCGCCGGCCCCGGTGTACCCGGGGTACGCGTCGGGCTGGCCGGCCGCGCCGTACTGGCCGGCCTACGGCCCGCCGGTGCCGCAGCGGCCGCGCCGGCCGGGGCAGGTGGTCGCCGCGGCGGTCCTCGCGTTCGTGCAGGCCGCCGTCGTCGCGCTGTCGTCGGCCTACGTGCTGCTGCTTGCCAGCACGTTCGGCCTGTTCGCCGGCATCCCCGACCACTCCGGCGGCGGGGGCGACGACGTCTCCGGCCTGGTCACCGAGGTCACGGTGCTCTCGGCGGTCCAGCTGGCCTCGGCGGTGCTGCTGGTCGTCGCCGGGGTGCTGGTGCTCAACCGGCGCAGCCGGGTGGTGTGGACGACGCTGCTCGCCGGCTTCGGCGTGCAGCTCGCCCTGGCCGCCTACTGGCTGGTCCGGCTGACCTCCCTCGCCGACGTCGCCGGCTTCGACCCGACCGGCGTGCTCGTCGTCGGCGTGCTGTTCTACGCCGCCGCCCCGGCCGTGGGGCTGGGCCTGCTGCTGGTCGGCGCCGTCCGCCGGTGGGCCGCCGGCGGGGACGCGCCACCGGCCGCGGGGTGACCGCGCGGGGCCGCCGGACCGGCCGGTCCCCGCGGCGGGGGAGAATCGCGGGCATGCCCGCCGTGCCCGCCGTCGACTCCGCCCTCGACCCCGCCGTCGCCGCGCTGCTGCGCCGCGACCCGGCGGGACTGGTCGCCGCCGTCGTGCAGCAGCACGACACCGGCGAGGTCCTCATGGTCGCCTGGATGGACGACGAGGCGCTGCACCGCACCCTGACCACCGGCCGGGCCACCTACTGGTCTCGCAGCCGCGGGGAGTACTGGGTGAAGGGCGAGACGTCCGGGCACCGGCAGTGGGTCCGCGACGTGCGCCTGGACTGCGACGGCGACGCGCTGCTGGTGCTCGTCGACCAGGAGGGCCCGGCCTGTCACACCGGCGCGCGCAGCTGCTTCTCCCGCGACCTGGAGGTCACCCGTGCGGCTCGGTGAGACCAGCCCCTCGCGCGAGGCGTTCGCCGCCCTGGACCAGCCGGTCGTGCCGGTGACCCGGCGGCTGCTGGCCGACGGCGAGACCGCCGTCGGCATCTACCGCAAGCTGGCCGGCAACCGGCCCGGCACCGTGCTGCTCGAGTCGGCCGAGCAGGGCAAGCGCTGGTCGCGCTACAGCTTCGTCGGCGTGCGCAGCGCCGGGGTCCTCACCGAGCGGGACGGGCGGACCCTGTGGCTCGGCGACCCGCTGCCCGGGCTCACCGACGACCTGCCCGAGGACCCCCTGGCCGCGGTCCACACGCTGGCCCGCCGGCTGCGCTCGCCGCGCCGGGAGGACCTGCCGCGGCTGACCGGCGGGCTGGTCGGCTACCTCGGCTACGACGTCGTCCGGCGGCTGGAGCGGCTGCCGGTCACCGCCACCGACGACCTCGGCATGCCCGAGCTGTCGCTGGCCCTGGTCACCGACCTCGCCGTCCTCGACCACACCGACGGCACCGTGCTGCTCATCGCCAACGCCCTGACCGGGTCCGGCGACGCCGACACGGCCTGGGACGACGCCGTCGCCCGCCTCGACGCCATGGCCGCCGACCTCACCAAGGCGGTGCCGCCGGGGGTGGCCACGTTCGCCCCCGCCGAGCCGCCGCCGGTGCGCAGCACGATGGCGCCGGGGGAGTACGAGGCCGGGGTGGAGGCGGTGCGCGAGCACATCCGCGCCGGCGACGCCTTCCAGGTCGTGCTGGCCCAGCGGTTCGAGACCGACACCGACGTCGACGCGCTCGACCTCTACCGGGTGCTGCGGGCCACCAACCCCTCGCCGTACATGTACCTGCTGCGCTTCGCCGGCCGGGAGACGCCCTTCGACGTCGTCGGCTCGTCGCCGGAGGCGCTGGTGACCGTGACCGGCAGCTCGGCCGTCGTACACCCGCCGGCCGGCACCCGCCCGCGCGGCGCCACCGAGGAGGAGGACCTGCGGCTGGCCGAGGGACTGCTCGCCGACCCCAAGGAGCGCGCGGAGCACGTCATGCTCGTCGACCTCGCGCGCAACGACCTGGGCCGGGTGTGCGTGCCGGGCACGGTCGAGGTGCCCGACTTCATGCGGATCGAGTACTACAGCCACGTCATGCACCTGGTGTCCACCGTCGGCGGCGAGGTGGCCCCCGGCCGCGACGCGCTCGACGTCTTCGACGCGACCTTCCCGGCCGGCACCGTCTCCGGTGCCCCGAAGCCGCGGGCGATGGAGATCATCGAGTCGCTGGAGCCCACCCGGCGGGCGCTGTACGCGGGCACCGTCGGGTACCTGGACGCGAGCGGGGACATGGACATGGCGATCGCCATCCGCACCGCGGTGCTCCACCAGGGCCGGGCGTACGTGCAGGCCGGCGCCGGGATCGTCGCCGACAGCGACCCCGCCACCGAGGAGGCCGAGACCCGGCACAAGGCGCGGGCGGTGCTCTCGGCGATCGCGACCGCGGAGGGCATGCGGGAGGTGCGGTGACGGCGGCGCGGCGGGAGCTGGGGACGGCGCTCGCCGGCTGCGCGGTCGCCGGCGGGCTGGCGCTGTCGGCGGGCGGGCAGACCTGGGCCACGGTCACGGTCACCCGGCGCCCGCCGCTGCCGCCGGTCACCGAGACGCTGACCGGGTCGTCGCTGGCGCCGCTGGTGCCCGCCGCGGGGCTGCTGCTGCTCGCCGCGGCGGTCGCCGTCCTCGCGGTGCGCGGCGCCGGGCGGGTCGCGGTGGGGGTCCTGGTGGCGCTGGCGGGCACCGCGCTGGCCTGGTCGTCGGTGGGCGTGCTGGCCGGCGGGGTGGACCCTTCCGCGGCGGCACCGGGGGAGCGGCGCACCGCCGACCTCGCGGCCGCCTGGCCGGTGCTGTGCCTGGTCGCCGCCGTCGTCGCGCTCGCCGCCGGCGTGCTGGTCGCGGTCCGCGGCCGCCGCTGGCCGGCCATGGGCCGCCGCTACGAGCGGTCACCCGGCGCGGCGGCCGCGCCGGCCCCGGCGCGGGCCCGCACCGACGAGGACCGGGCGCTGGACGCCTGGCGCGCCCTCGACCGCGGCGACGACCCGACGGCCGACCCCGCCGACGAGGCGACACCGGGCCCGGCCGGTGACCCGGCGGCCGGGCCCCCGGGCCGCCGTCGCTAGGGTGGGTCCACCCGTCCGACCGGCACCGGACCGGCCGACCCAGCAGCGAGGAGGCGGAGTGACCGTCCTCGACGACATCGTCGCCGGCGTCCGTGAGGACGTCGCGGCGCGCGAGGCGGCCACCCCGCTGGCCGAGGTCCGAGCCGCCGCCCGCGACGCCCGCCCCGCCCGCGACGCCCTGGCCGCGCTCCGCGAGCCCGGCGTCGGCGTGATCGCGGAGGTCAAGCGCCGCAGCCCGAGCAAGGGCGCGCTGGCCGACATCCCCGACCCCGCGGTGCTCGCCGCCCAGTACGCCGCCGGCGGCGCCCGGGTGATCAGCGTCCTCACCGAGCGGCGCCGCTTCGGCGGCTCGCACGCCGACCTGGCCGCCGTCCGCGCCGCCGTCGACGTGCCGGTGCTGTGCAAGGACTTCGTGGTCAGCAGCTACCAGGTGCACGAGGCCCGCGCCCACGGCGCCGACGTCGTCCTGCTGATCGTCGCGGCGCTGGAGCAGAACGCGCTGCTGGGCCTGCTCGAGCGGGTCGAGTCCCTCGGCATGACCGCCCTGGTCGAGGTGCACACCGAGGCGGAGGCCGACCGCGCGCTGGCCGCCGGCGCCTCGGTGATCGGCGTCAACGCCCGCGACCTCACCACCCTCGACGTCGACCTCGGCACCTTCGAGCGGATCGCGCCCGGGCTGCCCTCGGGCGTGGTCAAGGTCGCCGAGTCCGGCGTCCGCGGCCCGCGCGAGCTCATCGCCTACGCCTCCGCCGGCGCCGACGCCGTCCTGGTCGGCGAGGGCCTGGTCACCGCCGGCGACCCTCGCCAGGCGGTCGCCGACCTGGTCACCGCCGGCTCGCACCCGGCCGTGCCGCGCACGACCCGCTAGACCCCGGTCTCGCTGCAGGGACCCGCCGCGAGCCTGCGAGGGGCGGGGGGCAGCGAGGTCCTTAGTCTGGGTGCATGACCACGAGTGCCGTCCACCCGCCCGAGCAGCGCAGCGACCCGGCGCGCCCGGCGTGGCCCGACGCCACCGGTCACTTCGGCGTCTTCGGCGGCCGGTTCGTCCCCGAGGCGCTGGTCGCGGCCCTCGACGAGCTGACCGAGGCCTACGAGGCCATGCGGGTCGACCCCGCGTTCGTCGCCGAGTTCGCCGCCCTGCAGCGGGACTACACCGGCCGCCCGAGCCCGGTCACCGAGGTGCCGCGCTTCGCCGAGCACTGCGGCGGCGCCCGCGTGCTGCTCAAGCGCGAGGACCTCAACCACACCGGCTCGCACAAGATCAACAACGTGCTGGGCCAGGCGCTGCTGACGAAGCGGATCGGCAAGCAGCGGGTCATCGCCGAGACCGGCGCGGGCCAGCACGGCGTCGCCACCGCGACCGCGGCGGCGCTCATGGGCCTGTCCTGCACGATCTACATGGGCGAGGAGGACACCCGCCGGCAGGCGCTCAACGTCGCCCGCATGCGGCTGCTCGGCGCCGAGGTGGTCCCGGTGAGCACCGGCTCGCGCACCCTCAAGGACGCCATCAACGAGGCCTTCCGCGACTGGGTGACCAACGTCGAGACCACCAACTACGTCTTCGGCACCGTCGCCGGCCCGCACCCGTTCCCGGCGATGGTCCGCGACTTCCAGCGGGTGATCGGCGACGAGGCCCGCGCCCAGGTGCTCGAGCGCGAGGGCCGGCTGCCCGACGCCGTCCTCGCCTGCGTCGGCGGCGGCTCCAACGCCATCGGGATCTTCACCGCGTTCGTGCCCGACGAGGGCGTGCGCCTGGTCGGCCTGGAGGCCGGCGGCGACGGCGTCGAGACCGGCCGGCACGCCGCGACGATCACCGGGGGAGCGCCCGGCGTGCTGCACGGCGCCCGCTCCTACCTGCTGCAGGACGACAACGGCCAGACGATCGAGTCGCACTCGATCAGCGCCGGGCTGGACTACCCCGGCGTCGGGCCGGAGCACAGCTTCCTGCACGACGTCGGCCGGGCCGAGTACCGCCCGGTCACCGACGCCGAGGCGATGGAGGCCTTCGCGCTGCTGTGCCGGACCGAGGGCATCATCCCGGCGATCGAGTCCGCGCACGCCCTCGCCGGCGCCGTGCGGCTGGGCCGCGAGCTGGTGGCCGCGGGGGACGGCGGGCGGGGAGGCGAGCCTCCGCTGCTGCTGGTCAACCTCTCCGGCCGCGGCGACAAGGACGTCGAGACCGCGTCGCGCTGGTTCGGCCTCGGCGACCGTGACGAGGTCGACCCCGGCCCCGGCATGGACACCGACCAGCAGCCCACCGAGGGCGCCGTCGCCTCCGGCGACGCGGTGCCCGGCCGGGACGCGGGGAGCCCGGCATGAGCCGGCTCGAGCAGCGGATCCGCGGCGCCAACGCCGAGGGCCGCGCCGCGCTCGTCGCCTACCTGCCGGTGGGCTACCCGGGCGTGGACGACTCGATCGCCGCGATGACGGCCGCCGTCGAGGGCGGGGCCGACGTCGTGGAGATCGGCGTCCCGTACTCCGACCCCGGCATGGACGGCCCGGTCATCCAGCAGGCGGTCGACCCCGCCGTGCGCGCCGGCGTGGGCATGCGCGACGTGCTGCGCGCCGTCGAGGCGGTGGACGCCGCGGGCGCGGTGCCGGTGGTGATGAGCTACTGGAACCCGGTCGAGCGCTACGGCGTCGAGCGGTTCGCCACCGACCTGGCCGCCGCCGGGGGAGCGGGCGCGATCACGCCCGACCTCATCCCGGACGAGGCCGCCGCGTGGCTGGCCGCCGCCGAGGCCGCCGACCTCGACCGCGTCTTCCTCGTCGCGCCGTCGTCCACCGACGCGCGGCTGGCGTCGACCACCGCGGCCTGCCGCGGGTTCGTGTACGCCGCGTCCACGATGGGCGTCACCGGCACCCGCGCCACCGTCGGCGACGCCGCCGAGCGGCTGGTCGCCCGCACCCGCGCGGTCACCGACGTCCCGGTGTGCGTGGGCCTGGGCGTCTCCAACGGCGACCAGGCCGCCGAGGTGGCGGGCTTCGCCGACGGCGTCATCGTGGGGTCGGCCTACGTGCGGGAGCTGCTCGAGGGCCGGGGCGCCGACGGCGTGCGCCGGCTGTCCGAGGAGCTCGCCGCGGGCGTGCGCCGCCGGGTGGCCGTGACGTGACGGTCCTGGCGTCGATCCCGAGCCCGGCCCAGGGGGTGTGGCACCTGGGGCCGTTCCCGCTGCGCGCCTACGCGCTGTGCATCATCGCGGGCATCGTCGCGGCCTGCTGGATCGCCGAGAAGCGGTGGGTCGCCCGCGGTGGCCGGCCCGGCGAGGTCCTCGACATCGCGGTCTGGGCGGTGCCCTTCGGCATCCTCGGCGGCCGGCTCTACCACGTGATCACGACGCCGCAGCCCTACTTCGGGGAGGGCGGGGACCCGCTGCGGGCGTTCGCCATCTGGGAGGGCGGCCTCGGCATCTGGGGCGCCATCGCCCTCGGCGGCGTCGGCGCGTGGATCGCCTGCCGCCGCCGGGGCATCCCGCTGCCGGCCTTCGGCGACGCCATCGCACCCGGCCTGCTGGTGGCCCAGGCGGTCGGCCGGCTGGGCAACTGGTTCAACCAGGAGCTGTTCGGCCGGCCCACCACGCTGCCCTGGGGCCTGGAGATCGACGCGGCGCACCGCCCCGACGGCTACGAGGCGTTCGCCACGTTCCACCCGACGTTCCTCTACGAGCTGCTGTGGAACCTCGCCGCGGCCGCCGTCGTGGTGTGGGCCGACCGCCGCTTCCGGCTGTCCCACGGGCGGGCGTTCGCGCTCTACGTCGCGCTGTACTGCGCCGGCCGGCTGTGGATCGAGGTGCTGCGCATCGACGACGCCAACCGCTTCCTCGGCGTCCGGCTCAACGTGTTCACCTGCATCGTGGTCGGGCTGCTCGCCGTGGCCTACATGCTCTGGCAGCGGGGCCGCCCGCGGGAGGTCATCGACCGGGCCGCCGTCGGCGGACGTGACGACGACGACACCGCCGCCGCCGACGCCGGCACCGCCGACGCGGCCCCGACCAGCACCGACGCGCCCGCCGAGGAGCGGCGGGGTGACCGGTCTCACGACGCGCCGGGGACGTCCTGACAGGACGCGCCGACGGATCGTTTCGCGCCGGTGAGCCCGGTGTCGCTGCTGTGTACCCTCCTGTCCAGACCGGCCGGTGATCCCGGTGGGTCGCTCGCGTCGTAACCGGGCCAGCGCTGCCCCGCGGGACGACGACCCCGCGCAACCACCCGCGGGGCCGCCGGTCCTCAGCCTGCCCGGGCCACCGTGTCCCTGGCGGTCGCCGGCTCCGCTGTCCCCCTCTGCTTCCGTGCACCGCACCCTCTGACCACCGGCCGGGCCCCGCGCCCCGCGACGTCCCCCCGGGGGCCGCGCGCAGGCCGACGACGGGAGTGATCATGTCCGGGTCCCGCACCCCCGCCCCCCGCACCACCGCCGGCTCGGCCGTCCCCTTCTCGGCCGTCCCCTTCTCGGCTACGCCGGCGGCCTCCGGCCTCTACGACCCGGCGAACGACTCGGACGCCTGCGGCGTGGCCTTCGTGGCCGACGCCCGCGGCCGCCGCTCGCGCGCGATCGTGGCCGCCGGCCTGACCGCGCTGCACAACCTCGACCACCGCGGGGCCGCCGGCTCCGAGCCCAACTCCGGGGACGGCGCCGGCATCCTGACCCAGGTGCCCGACGCGCTGCTGCGGGCCAGCGTCGACTTCGACCTGCCCCCGCTGGGCGAGTACGCCGTCGGCGTCGCCTTCCTCCCGGTCGACGAGCAGGAGCGGGCCGCCCGCTACGCCGACGTCGAGCGGATCGCCGCCGAGGAGGGCCTGACCGTCCTCGGCTGGCGCGACGTGCCGGTCGACCCCGACGGCGCCGACCTCGGCCCCACCGCGCGCGCGGTCATGCCGCACTTCGGGCAGCTGTTCGTCGCCGAGACCATGGGCGCCCGCGCCGACCAGCAGGCCTTCGGCGGCCCGCGCGAGGTCAACGGCGTCACCCGGCTGGAGCGGCGCTCGTTCGTGCTCCGCAAGCGCGCCGAGCGGGAGGCCCGCGAGGCCGGCAGCTCGCTCTACGTCGTCTCGCTGTCCAGCCGCACCGTCACCTACAAGGGCATGCTGACCACCGACCAGCTGCCCGCGTTCTTCCCCGACCTGCGCGACGAGCGCTACGAGTCGGCGATCGCGCTGGTCCACAGCCGGTTCTCCACCAACACGTTCCCGAGCTGGCCGCTGGCGCACCCGTTCCGGTTCATCGCCCACAACGGCGAGATCAACACCATCAAGGGCAACCGCAACCGGATGCGCGCCCGCGAGGCCAAGCTCGAGACCGAGCTGTTCGACGGCCCCGCCGGCCCGGCCTCCGAGCTCGGCCTGGACCGGGTCTTCCCGGTGACCGCGAGCGACTTCAGCGACTCGGCGACCTTCGACGAGGTGCTCGAGCTGCTGCACCTGTCGGGCCGCTCGCTGCCGCACGCGGTGCTGATGATGATCCCGGAGGCGTGGGAGAACCACGACGAGATGGACCCGGCCCGCCGGGCCTTCTACCGGTTCCACTCCTCGATCATGGAGCCCTGGGACGGGCCGGCCTGCGTCGCGTTCACCGACGGCACGCTCATCGGCGCCGTCCTCGACCGCAACGGCCTGCGCCCGGGGCGCTGGTGGCGGACGAAGGACGACCTCGTCGTCCTCGCCAGCGAGGCCGGCGTCCTCGACATCCCGGCCGGCGACGTCGTCGCCAAGGGCCGGCTGCAGCCGGGCCGGATGTTCCTCGTCGACACCGCCTCCGGGCGGATCGTCTCCGACGAGGAGGTCAAGGGCGCCCTGGCCGCCGAGCACCCCTACGAGGACTGGTTGCACGCCGGCCTGGTGCACCTGCCCTCGCTGCCCGAGCGGCGGCGGGCGCGGCCCAGCCACGAGTCGGTGGTCCGCCGGCAGCTGCTGTTCGGCTACACCGAGGAGGACCTGCGCGTCCTGCTCACCCCGATGGCGTCGTCCGGCGCCGAGCCGATCGGCTCCATGGGCACCGACACCCCGATCGCGGCGCTGTCGGACCGCTCCCGGCAGCTCTACGACTACTTCGGGCAGCTGTTCGCCCAGGTGACCAACCCGCCGCTGGACGCCATCCGCGAGGAGCTGGTGACCAGCCTCGGGCGCACCTTCGGCCCGGAGCAGAACCTGCTCTCGGCCACCCCGGCGTCGTGCCGGCAGGTGTACCTGCCCTACCCGGTCATCGACAACGACGAGCTGGCCAAGATCCTGCACATCGACGACGACGGCGACCTGCCCGGCTTCGCCGCCGTCCGGATCACCGGCCACTACGACGTCACCGGCGGCGGCCCCGCGCTGGTGGAGGCGGTCGAGCAGCTGCGGAGCAAGGTCAGCAGGGCGATCGCGGCCGGCGCGCGGGTCATCGTGCTGTCCGACCGCGACTGCGACGAGAAGCGCGCGCCGATCCCGTCGCTGCTCATGACCGCCGCCGTCCACCACCACCTGGTGCGCGAGCGCACCCGCATGGAGGTCGGCCTGGTCGTCGAGTCCGGCGACTGCCGCGAGGTCCACCACGTCGCGCTGCTGCTCGGCTACGGCGCGGCCGCGGTCAACCCGTACCTGGCCTTCGAGTCCATCGAGGACCTCATCCGCGACGGCGTCCTCACCGGCGTGCAGCCCGCCCAGGCGGTGCGCAACGTCGTCAAGGCGCTCGGCAAGGGCGTCCTCAAGGTGATGAGCAAGATGGGCATCAGCACCGTCGGCTCGTACACGATGGCGCAGATCTTCGAGGCCGTCGGCCTGTCGCAGGACGTCGTCGACGAGTACTTCACCGGCACCTCCTGCCCCCTGGGCGGCGTCGGCATGGACGTCCTCGCCGAGGAGGTCGCCATGCGGCACCGGCGCGCCTACCCGGAGAACCCCACCGAGCGCGCGCACCGGCGGCTGGAGACCGGCGGCGAGTACCAGTGGCGCCGCGAGGGCGAGGTGCACCTGTTCAACCCCGAGACGGTGTTCCTGCTCCAGCACTCGACCCGCTCGCGGCAGTTCGAGGTGTTCCAGCGCTACACCGACACCGTCGACGCGCTCTCGGAGGACGCCGCGACGCTGCGCGGCCTGTTCGAGATCCGGAAGGGCGTGCGCCCGCCGGTGCCGCTCGAGGAGGTCGAGCCGGCCAGCGAGATCGTCAAGCGCTTCCAGACCGGCGCGATGAGCTACGGCTCCATCTCGCAGGAGGCGCACGAGACCCTCGCCATCGCCATGAACCGGCTCGGCGGCAAGTCGAACACCGGTGAGGGCGGGGAGGACCCCGACCGCTACGTGCCCGACCCGAACGGCGACCTGCGCCGCTCGGCGATCAAGCAGGTGGCCAGTGGCCGCTTCGGCGTGACCAGCGAGTACCTGGTCAACGCCGACGACATCCAGATCAAGATGGCGCAGGGGGCCAAGCCCGGCGAGGGCGGCCAGCTGCCCGGCGGCAAGGTCTACCCGTGGGTGGCCCGCACCCGGCACTCGACGCCGGGCGTCGGCCTGATCAGCCCGCCGCCGCACCACGACATCTACTCGATCGAGGACCTCAAGCAGCTCATCCACGACCTCAAGAACGCGAACACCGAGGCGCGGATCAACGTCAAGCTGGTCGCCGAGGTCGGCGTCGGGACGGTCGCGGCCGGGGTCAGCAAGGCGCACGCCGACGTCGTCCTGATCTCCGGGCACGACGGCGGCACGGGTGCCGCCCCGCTGACCTCGCTCAAGCACGCCGGCTCGCCGTGGGAGCTCGGCCTGGCCGAGACCCAGCAGACGCTGCTGGCCAACGGGCTGCGCGACCGGATCGTGGTGCAGGCCGACGGCCAGATGAAGACCGGCCGCGACGTGCTCGTCGCGATGCTGCTCGGCGCCGAGGAGTACGGCTTCGCCACCGCTCCGCTGGTGGTCTCCGGCTGCATCATGATGCGGGTCTGCCACCTCGACACCTGCCCGGTCGGCGTGGCCACCCAGAACCCGGAGCTGCGCAAGCGTTTCACCGGGCGGCCGGAGTTCGTCGTCACCTTCTTCGAGTTCCTCGCCGAGCAGGTCCGGCAGTACCTCGCCGAGCTGGGCTTCCGCTCGGTCGACGAGGCCGTCGGCCACACCGAGCTGCTCGACACCCGGCGCGCGGTCGACCACTGGAAGGCCAGCGGCCTGGACCTCTCGCCGATGCTCGCGCAGCCCGAGCTGCCCGAGGGCGCGGCCCGCCGGGCGGTCCGCACCCAGGACCACGGCCTCGACGTCGCGCTGGACCAGACGCTGATCCAGCTGTGCGAGGGCGCCCTGCTCGACGCGCGGCCGGTGCGCCTGGAGCTGCCGGTGCGCAACGTCAACCGCACCGTCGGCACGATGCTCGGCTCGATGGTCACCCGCCGCTTCGGCGGCGAGGGTCTGCCCGACGGCACGATCGACCTGACCTTCACCGGGTCGGCCGGCCAGTCCTTCGGCGCCTTCCTGCCGCGCGGCATCACCATGCGGCTGCTCGGCGACGCCAACGACTACGTCGGCAAGGGCCTGTCCGGCGGCCGGATCGTCGTCCGCCCGGCGCCCGAGGCGTCCTTCGCCGCCGAGGACAACGTCATCGCCGGCAACGTCATCGGCTACGGCGCCACCGGCGGGGAGGTGTTCCTGCGCGGGCGGGTCGGCGAGCGGTTCTGCGTCCGCAACTCCGGCGCGCTGGCCGTCGTCGAGGGCGTCGGCGACCACGCGCTGGAGTACATGACCGGCGGCCGCGCGGTGATCCTCGGGCCCACCGGGCGCAACGTCGCGGCCGGCATGTCCGGCGGCATCGGCTACGTCCTGGACCTCGCCCGGCACCGGGTGAACCCCGAGATGGTCGACGTCGAGCCGCTGGACGGCGAGTCCGCGCAGTGGCTGCGCGACGTGCTGGTCCGGTACCACGCCGAGACCGAGTCGCCGGTCGCGGCGGCCCTGCTGGCCGACTGGGGCCGCTGGTCCGAGCAGTTCAGCGTGATCATGCCGCGCGACTACCGTCGCGCCCTCGAGGCCCGGCGCGCCGCCGAGGCCGCCGGCACGGATGTGGATCGAGCAGTGATGGAGGCCGCACGTGGCTGACTCCACGGGGTTCCTGAAGTACGAGCGGGCCCTGCCGCCCCGGCGGCCGGTCGACGTCCGCATCCTCGACTGGAAGGACGTCTACCTCTCCCGGCAGAACGGGGAGGACGGCGTCTACCCGGTCTCCGCGCTGCGCCAGCAGGCCGCGCGGTGCATGGACTGCGGCATCCCGTTCTGCCACCACGGCTGCCCGCTGGGCAACCTGATCCCGGAGTGGAACGACCTCGCCCGCCGGGACGACTGGCGCGACGCGATCGAGCGACTGCACGCGACCAACAACTTCCCGGAGTTCACCGGGAAGCTGTGCCCGGCCCCCTGCGAGGGCGCCTGCGTGCTGAACCTGCAGGACTCGCCGGTCACGATCAAGCAGATCGAGTGGGAGATCATCGACCAGGCCTTCGAGCGCGGCCACGTCGAGCCGCAGGCCCCGGCCGAGCGCACCGGCAAGAAGGTCGCCGTCGTCGGGTCCGGGCCGGCGGGCCTGGCCGCCGCCCAGCAGCTCACCCGCGCCGGGCACGACGTCACCGTCTACGAGCGGGCCGACCGCGTCGGCGGCCTGCTCCGGTACGGCATCCCCGAGTTCAAGATGGAGAAGTCCGTCCTGGACCGGCGGCTGGACCAGATGCGCGCCGAGGGCACCCGTTTCGTCACGGGCGTCGAGGTCGGCGGGTCGGGGGAGGGCGACCTCTCCGCCGAGCAGCTGCGCGGTGAGCACGACGCCGTCGTGATCGCCGCCGGCGCCACCGTCGGGCGCGACCTGCCCGCCCCCGGGCGCGAGCTCGACGGCATCCACCTGGCGATGGAGTTCCTGCCCTTCGGCAACCGGCAGGCGCTCGGCGAGCTGGACGACCCGCCGATCTCCGCCAAGGGCAAGGACGTCGTCATCATCGGCGGCGGCGACACCGGCGCGGACTGCCTGGGCACCTCGCACCGGCAGGGCGCCCGCTCGGTCACCCAGCTGGAGATCATGCCCGCGCCGCCGGACAAGCGGGCCGAGGGCAACCCCTGGCCGACCTACCCGATGATCATGCGGGTCTCCTCGGCCCACGAGGAGGGCGGCGAGCGGCTGTACTCGGTCAACACCGAGCGCTTCCTCGGCGACGACGAGGGCCGCGTGCGCGCCCTGGTGATCCACGAGGTCGAGCGGGTCGACGGCCGGTTCCAGAAGGTCGAGGGCACCGAGCGCGAGCTGCCCGCGCAGCTGGTGCTCCTGGCCATGGGCTTCACCGGCGTGCAGCGCGAGGGCCTGGTCGAGGCGCTGGGCCTCGACGTCGACGGGCGCGGCAACGTCGCCCGCGACGGCGAGTTCATGTCCACCGTGCCCGGCGTGTTCGTGGCCGGGGACGCCGGCCGCGGCCAGTCGCTGATCGTGTGGGCCATCGCCGAGGGCCGCGCCGCCGCCGGCGCGGTCGACCAGTGGCTGACCGGCAGCTCCATGCTGCCCCGCCCGGTCACCCCGACGGCGGTGGCGCTGCGGTAACACCGTCGTCCTCCGGGCTCCGCTCGCCGGACGACACAGGGGCCGGGCCCCCGCGACACCCGCGGGGACCCGGCCCCTGTCCGATCCGCCGGAGGCGGCGCACTAGCGTTCTCCCCATGTCCCGCCGCGCGAAGATCGTCTGCACCCTGGGCCCGGCCACCAGCTCCCTCGAGCAGATCACCGCCCTGGTCGAGTCGGGCATGGACGTCGCCCGGCTCAACTTCAGCCACGGGTCGCACGCCGACCACGAGAAGGCGTACCTCCACGTGCGCCAGGCCTCCGACCGCACCGGCCGCGCCGTCGCCGTCCTGGCCGACCTGCAGGGCCCCAAGATCCGCCTCGGCACGTTCGCCGACGGCCCGGTGCACTGGGCCACCGGCAGCCGCGTCTGCATCACCGTCGACGACGTCGACGGCACCGCCGAGCGCGTCTCGACCACCTACAAGGGCCTGGCCAACGACGCCCGCGTCGGCGACCGGCTGCTGGTCGACGACGGCAAGCTCGCCCTGTCGGTCGTCTCCGTCGACGGGCCCGACGTCTGGTGCCTGGTCGTCGAGGGCGGCGAGGTCTCCAACAACAAGGGCCTGTCGCTGCCCGGCGTCGCCGTGAGCGTGCCCGCGCTGTCGGAGAAGGACGAGGAGGACCTCCGCTTCGCCCTGCACCTGTCCGTCGACTTCGTCGCGCTGTCGTTCGTCCGCTCGCCCGCCGACGTCGAGCTGGTCCGCGACATCATGCGCCAGGAGGACGTGCACGTCCCCGTCATCGCCAAGCTGGAGAAGCCCGAGGCGGTGGCGAACCTGGAGGCGATCGTCGAGGCCTTCGACGGGATCATGGTGGCCCGCGGGGACCTCGGCGTGGAGCTGCCGCTCGAGAAGGTGCCGCTGGTGCAGAAGCGCGCCGTGCAGGCCGCCCGGGAGCGCAACAAGCCGGTCATCGTCGCCACCCAGATGCTCGAGTCGATGATCACCAACTCGCGGCCCACCCGCGCCGAGGCCTCCGACGTCGCCAACGCCGTCCTCGACGGCGCCGACGCGGTGATGCTCTCCGGCGAGACCTCGGTCGGGCGCTACCCGATCGCGGCGGTGCGCACGATGGAGCGGATCATCGACGCCGTCGAGAGCTCCGACGCGCGCGCGCCGGAGATCACCCGCCGGTCCCGGTCCCGCTCGGGCGCGATCGTCCGCGCGGCCCGGGACATCGGCGAGGCGCTCGACGTCAAGGCGCTGTGCACCTTCACCCAGACCGGCGAGACCACCCGCCGGCTGGCCGCGCTGCACCCCCGCCAGCCGCTGCTGGCCTTCACCGTCGACGGCCGGGTCCGCAGCCAGCTCGCACTGTCCTGGGGCGTGGAGACCTTCCTCGTGCCCTCGGTGGAGCACACCGACGACATGGTCGAGCAGGTGGACTTCTCCCTGCTGTCCATCGGCCGGCTCAAGGTCGGCGACCGCGTCGTCGTCGTGGCCGGCAGCCCGCCGAACACGGTCGGGTCGACCAACCTCATCCGGGTGCACGAAGTCGGCACCGACTCGTGACCGGCGGCGGGACCCAGGCCGCCGCGCTGATGAGCGTCCTCGACCTCGAGGAGCGCTCGCCCGACGTCTTCGTGGGGCAGACCCCGACCACCACGCTGCAGCGCATCTTCGGCGGGCAGGTGGCCGGGCAGGCGCTCATGGCGGCCACGCGCACGGTGCCGGGCGGCCGCGGCGTGCACTCGCTGCACTCCTACTTCCTGCGGCCCGGCGACCCGCACGAGGAGCTGCGCTACACCGTCGAGCGGATCCGCGACGGCCGGTCCTTCTCCACCCGCCGGGTCATCGCCTGCCAGACCCGGCGCGGTGAGGACGTCGCCGTCTTCGCGCTGACGGCGGACTTCCACGCCGGCGAGCCGGGCGTCGTCGCGCACTCCCGGCCGATGCCGGAGGTGCCACGGCCCGACGAGCTGCTGTCGCTGGCCGACCACGCCGCCGGGTACGGCGACCTGGCGGCGCCGGCGCTGGAGATCAGCCGCGCGGTCGAGCAGCGGCCGCTGGTCAACCCGTTCGCGCCGGAGCCGAAGACCCCGCCGGCCACCCAGTCGCACGCCTGGTTCCGGGTGGCCGGCCGGCTCCCCGACGACGCCGGGGTGCAGGCCGCGGCGCTGACCTTCGTCAGCGACCTGACGCTGCTGTCCGCGGGGCTGGCGCGGGTCGGCGGCGGGTGGGGCGGGCGCTACGTCGGCGCCAGCCTCGACCACGCCGTCTGGTTCCACGCGCCGTTCCGGGCCGACGAGTGGTTCCTCTACGAGACCGACAGCCCGGCCGCCTCCGAGGGCCGCGCGCTGTGCTTCGGCAGCATCTGGACCGCCGACGGCCGGCACGTGGCCACGGTGGCCCAGGAGGGGCTCATCCGGTCACTGGGGGAGTAGCCGGCACCACCTCGGCCGGCTCCACCTCCGCCGGGGCCTCCTCGGGGGCCTCCGGCACCACCGTCTGCCCGGCGGCCGCCTGCTCGGCCGCGTGCCGCCGGGCCGCCTCCTCCTCGGCCGCCCGCCGCTCGGCCTCCTTGCGCTCGGCCTCGGCGCGGGCGCGCTCGGCGGCCTGCTCGGCGAAGTCGGCGGCCAGCCAGTCGTGGCCCTCGCACAGCAGCGCCCAGGCCCGCTCGACGTGCGCCCGCGTCGTCGCCGGCGCGCCGATCGCCACCCGCAGCACCACCGAGCCGCGCACGGTCGTGTGGGTCAGGTAGACCTCGCCGCCGTCGTTGAGCCGCTCCAGCAGCGTCATGGTCGCGACGTCGGCGTCGACGTCGGCCGGCCAGCGCGGCCGCAGGCACACCAGCGACAGCGGGTGCGGGGCGGCGACGTCGAAGCGGTCGTCGGCGTCGGCCCAGCCGGCGAGCTCCTGCGCCAGTGCGACACCGGACCGGACGTGCGCGCGCAGCCCCTCGGCGCCGTACCAGCGCAGCACGGTCCACAGCTTGAGCGCGCGGAACCGGCGGCCCAGCTCGATCTGCCAGTCGCGGTAGTCGACGACCGCGCCGGCCTCGGTCGCGGCGTTGCGCAGGTACTCGGGGAGGATCGACAGCGCGCCGGTGAGCGCCGCCCGGTCGGCGACCCAGAACAGGGTCGCGTCGAAGCCGGTGAGCAGCCACTTGTGCGCGTCGGTGGTGTAGCTGTCGGCCTCCTCGACGCCGGCCTGCAGGTGCCGCAGCTCCGGGGCGACGGCGCTCACGCCCGCGTACGCGGCGTCGACGTGCAGCCAGGCGCCGTACCGGCGGCAGATCGGCCCGATCGTGGCCAGCGGGTCCACCGCGGTGGTCGACGTCGTCCCGACCGTGGCGCAGACCAGCACCGGCTTCAGCCCGCGGGCGGTGTCGCGCTCCAGCCGGGCGGCGAGGGCGGCCGGGCGCATCGCCAGGTCGCCGTCGACCTCCACGACCCGGATGGCGTCGGTGCCGAGGCCCGCGATCCGGACGGCCTTCTCCATCGACGAGTGGGTCTCGGAGGAGACGTAGACCGTGTACTCCTCGGGCACGACACCGTGCCGGACGGTGGCCCCGCCGCTGGCCCGGTGCAGCGCCGCGAGCAGGGCGACCAGGTTGGCCCCCGAGCTGGAGTCCTGCACGACGCCCCCGCCGCTGCCCGTGGAGCGGAACGCCTCCGGCAGCCCGAGCAGGTCGGCCAGCCAGTCCAGGACGTGCTGCTCGAGCTCGGTGGCCGCCGGACTGGTCACCCACGACATGCCCTGGACGCCCAGGCCCGCCGACAGCAGGTCGCCGAGCACCGAGGGGCCGGAGGTGTTCGCCGGGAAGTAGGCGAGGAAGCCGGGGTGCTGCCAGTGGGTGACGCCCGGCAGGACGACCCGCTCGAGGTCGGCGAGGACGGCGGAGAAGGGCTCGCCCCGCTCGGGGGCGGACGGCGGGAGCGCCGCGCGGACGTCGCCGGGGGACACCCGCGAGCGGACGGGGAAGGACTCGATGCGCGCCCAGTAGTCGGCGATCCAGTCGACCACCTCGTGACCGTGCTGCCGGAACTGCTCGGGGGTCATGTGGGGCACGGGCTCGCTCACCCCGACACCGTATGCGGCGCTCCTCCGTCCGAGCGGGCAGGAGGTGAGCCGCTCCCGTCGGGTCGTGAGCCGCCCCGCGAGGCGGTGGGAGGAGTGCGGGCCGGAGGCCTCCGCGACGAGCGCCGGGACGGGCTCCGCGGCGGCGGGGACGGCACCCGGCCGCGGTGCGGTCCGGAGGACCGCGATGTCGGAGTGCCCCCGGTGCGACTCGAACGCACACTGCGCGGGTTTTGAATCCGCTCCCTCTGCCGATTGGGGTACGGGGGCAGGTGCCGCGACCGAGGTCACGACCCGGCCAGCCTAACCGGGACGCCACTCCCAGCCGTCGTCGCTAGGCTCCTCCGCGTGAGCAGCGAGCCGACCCGGGTCCTCATCGCCGAGGACGAGGCCCTCATCCGCCTCGACCTCAAGGAGATGCTCGAGGAGGAGGGGTACGTCGTCGTCGCCGAGGCGGGGGACGGGCAGACCGCCGTCGACCGCGCCCGGGAGCTGACGCCGGACCTGGTCATCCTCGACATCCAGATGCCGGTCCTCGACGGGCTGGCGGCCGCCGAGCAGATCGCCTCGGCGCGCATCGCGCCGGTCATCGTGCTCACCGCCTTCAGCCAGCGCGAGCTGGTCGAGCGGGCCCGCGACGCCGGCGCCATGGCCTACCTGGTCAAGCCCTTCTCCAAGAACGACCTCGTGCCCGCCATCGAGGTGGCCCGCGCCCGGTTCACCGAGATCGCCGCGCTCGACGGCGAGGTGCGCACGCTCGAGGAGCGGCTGGAGGCCCGCAAGGTCGTGGAGAAGGCCAAGGGCCGGCTCATGGCCGAGCAGGGGATGACCGAGGCCGAGGCCTTCCGGTGGATCCAGCGCACGGCCATGAACGAGCGGACGTCGATGAAGGCGCTCGCCGAGCGGATCCTCGCCACGGACGAGGCTGCTGCGGAGGGTGCACCCTCCCGGGGGAACGCGTAACCCGGCCGGAACAGGGCAGGTCACGACCCCATCACGGTCTCAACCGTCCCGCATCCATCCCCGTGTCCAGCAGTTACGTTCACCGGACTGACGGGGCCCCGGCACGTCCGGGGCCCGCCGGACCGACGTACGACAACTGGGAGTTGCTGGATGCGCACGCGTACCTACGCCCGCAGCATCGCCGTCACCTCCGCCGCGCTCGTCGCTCTCACCGCCTGCGGTGGCGGCGACGACGGTGGCAGCGGCTCGGGCGGCGACGCCTCGGGCGGCGGCGAGAAGCAGGTCAACATCTACGGCACCGACGGCAACATGGGCAACGCCCTCGGTGAGGACTTCACCGAGGAAGGCGCGCTGGCCGGCATGCGGGGCACGACGCCCCTCACCGAGCTGGGCCCGGAGTTCACCGACCGGCTGCTCGAGGTGGACCCCAACCTGCAGGACTACAACTACGCGGGTGAGACCTACGACGCGGTGATCGTCACGGCGCTCGCCGCGCAGGCGGCCGGCACCAACGACGCCAACACCTTCAAGGCGTACGTCAACGGCATGACCACCGGCGGCGACAAGTGCACCGACTTCGCCGCCTGCCTGGAGATCATCAACAACGGCGGCAACGTCGACTACGACGGCATCTCCGGCCCGCTGGCCTTCACCGACGCCGGTGAGCCCGCGGCGGCCAGCTTCGGCCTGCTGCAGTTCGGCGACGACAACGCCCTCGACAGCGACGCCACCGAGTACGTCATCGCCGGTGACGAGGCCAACGCCACCACCGACGAGGGCCCGGCCTACGCGCCGGCCGGCACGACCGGCGGCCCGCTGGTCATCGGCACCCTGCTGCCGCTGACCGGCAACCTGGCCTTCCTCGGCCCGCCGGAGGTCGCCGGCGCCAAGCTGGCGGTCAACGACATCAACGCCGCCGGCGGCGTCCTGGGCCAGCCGGTCCAGCTCGTCGAGGGTGACTCCGGTGACGCCTCCACCGACACTGCCACCCAGACCGTGGACCGGCTGCTGCAGTCCGGCGTGAACGCGATCATCGGTGCGGCGTCCTCCGGCGTGAGCCTGACGGTCATCGACGCCATCACCGGCGCCGGTGTCCTGCAGTTCTCGCCGGCGAACACGTCCGACCAGTTCACGAACTACAACGACAACGGGCTGTACTTCCGCACCGCCCCGCCGGACACGCTGCAGGCCCGCGCCCTCGCGGACCTGATCATCGCCGACGGCAACAACACCGTGGGGATCCTCGCGCTCAACGACCCCTACGGCACGGGCCTGGCCGAGAACACCAAGAACAACCTGGTCAGCGCGGGCCTGTCCGAGGACGACATCGTCAGCGTGACGTACGACCCGCAGGCGGCGAACTTCGACGCCGAGGTCCAGCAGATGACCGAGTTCAACCCCGACGCGATCGTCGTCATCGGGTTCGAGGAGTCCTCGCGGATCCTGCAGGGCCTCAACGACCAGGGCGTCGGCCCGCAGCGGTGACCCCGCGGCGGTGAGGTAGTCCCCGTCCCGGCAGCGGCCCGGTACCCCTCGCGGGGTGCCGGGCCGCTGTCGTGTGCTCAGCGCTGCAGGGACTGGCCCTCGGGCGCCCAGTCGGCCGGGCGCCCGCGGTGGTTGGAGAACTCCACGGCCCAGCGCCACCAGCTGCGGTCGGGCGCGTGCTCCCAGCGCAGCAGGACGCCGACCTCCCCACCGGGCAGCAGCACCGGCAGGCCCAGGTGGCTCTCGTCGGGCCACACCTCGCTGCGCCGCAGGCCGCCGTCGGTCAGCTCGAGCAGGGTGACGGGGGAGTAGTCGCCGTCGCGGTCGGCGTCGCCGCGGGCCACGACGGTGTCGTCGTCGGCGGTGACCCGCACCGCCAGGCGGGCGGGCGCGGCGTGCACGAGCACGCGGGAGAAGCCGCCGGCGGTCAGCGCCCGGCAGAAGTCCAGGCCGTTCATGCCGCCGTCGCGGCCGCGCAGGTCCCAGGTCCAGTTCACGGACCCGGTCCTACCCGTCCGCACCCCGGACGACGAGAGGCCGGCGCCCCCTCGGGGACGCCGGCCTCGTCAGGGGGCCTCGGGCGGTCACTGCGCCTTGGCGAGGGTCCCCAGGTAGAGCTCGATGACCTTCGGGTCGGTCATCAGCGACCGGCCGGTGTCGGTGTAGGCGTTGCGGCCCTGGTCGAGCACGTAGCCGCGGTCGCAGATCTGCAGGCAGCGCCGGGCGTTCTGCTCGACCATGATGATCGAGACCCCCGTGGCGTTGATCCGCCGGCAGCGGATGAACACCTCGTCCTGGTAGGCGGGGGACAGGCCCGCCGAGGGCTCGTCGAGCAGCAGCACCGACGGGTCCATCATCAGCGCCCGTCCCATGGCCACCATCTGCCGCTCGCCGCCGGAGAGCGCGCCCGCCTTCCCCTTGCGCCGCTCCCCGAGCAGCGGGAAGAGGTCGATGACGTAGTCGAAGCGCTCCTTGAACGTCTTCGGCCGCAGGTAGACGCCCATCTGCATGTTCTCCTCGATGGTGAGCGAGGGGAACACGTTGTTGTTCTGCGGCACGTAGCCGACGCCCATGGACACCAGCCGGTGCGCCGGCGCGGAGGTGATGTCCTCCCCGCGCAGCTTCACCGACCCCGAGCGCACCGGGATGAGCCCGAACAGCGTCTTGAGCAGCGTCGACTTGCCCGCGCCGTTGGGGCCGATGATCCCGACGAGCTCGCCGTCCTGCAGGTAGAAGTCGGCGCCGCGCAGGATGTTGACCCCCGGCACGTAGCCGGCGACGAGGTCGTCGGCGCGCACCAGGGCGCCCTCGGCGAGGCGCAGGTGCTCCTCGCGGGTGGCGGCCTTCTCCGCCGGCGACAGCTCCGCGGTGCCCGCGGCGGCCTCGTCGGCGCGGGTGACGTCCTCGCCGGACTCGTCGACCCGGAACAGCGGCTCGCTCATCGGTCGGTCTCCCTGCGGGTGTCGGAGCCCAGGACCTCGCCGCCGCCGTGCTCCTCGGCGGCGATCTGCGCCTCGGCCTGGGCGAGGACCTGGTCCTCCTCCTCGACGGTGAGCGGGGCGTCGTGGTGCGCGCCGAGGTAGGCGTCGACCACGGCCTGGTTCTGGCTGATGGACTCGGGCGGCCCCTCGGCGATCACCCGGCCGGCGGCCATGACGACCACCCAGTCGCTGATGTCGCGGACGACGTCCATGTCGTGCTCGACGAAGATCACCGTCATGCCCTCCTCGCGGAGGTCCTTGACGTGGCCGAGCAGGCTCTGCGTCAGCGCCGGGTTCACGCCGGCCATGGGCTCGTCGAGCATGACGACCTTCGGGTCGCTCATCAGCGCGCGCGCCATCTCCAGCAGCTTGCGCTGACCGCCGGAGAGGGTGCCGGCGAACTCGTCCTTCTTGGCGTCGAGCTTGAACCGCCGGAGCAGGTCCATGGCCTTGTCGGTGTTGGCCCTCTCCTGCGACCGCCAGGTGCCGGGCACCAGCGCCCGCAGGAAGCTCTCGCCGCGCTGGCCCTGGGCACCGAGCAGCATGTTCTGCAGCACGGTGAGCCGGGACAGCGCCTTGGTGAGCTGGAAGGTCCGGACGACGCCGAGCCGGGCGACCTGGTGCGGCGCGAGCTTGCCCAGCGGCCGGCCGTCGAAGCTCCACGTGCCGGTGTTGGGCTGGTCGAAGCCGGTGAGCAGGTTGAACAGCGTCGTCTTGCCGGCGCCGTTCGGCCCGATCAGCCCGGTGATGCCGCCGCGCTGCACCTCGAGGTGGTCGACGGCGACCGCGGTCAGGCCGCCGAAGGTCCGGGTGACCCCGTCGACGACGATCGCCGGGTCGGGCTTGGCGACGCCGACCTCCCACGGGACGTCGCGCAGTGCCGCCTGGGCCAGTCGCTGCGGGGCACGGCCGGAGCCGCCCTTGTCCAGCGACGCCGCGGAGGCGCCGGCGGGCGTGTTGTCAGCGGGCATCGAGCATCACCTCTCGTCGGTCGCCGAAGATGCCCTGCGGCCGGAAGACCAACAGCAGCATGAGCCCGATCCCGACCAGGACGAAGCGGATCTGCGCCACGTCCGTGGACGACAGGAGCCCCTCGGGGATGATCCCGTTGTCGATGAGCAGCCGCAGCCCGGTGTCGGCGAACTGCAGGATGAACAGCAGGATGACGGCGCCGACCACCGGCCCGAGGACCCGCGCGGCACCGCCGAGGATCAGGGCGGCGTAGGCCAGGAACGTGTTGGCGTTCTGGTACTGGTCGGGGACCGCCGACCCGGTGCCCACGGCGTAGACCATGCCGCCGAGGGCGCCGATGATCCCGCCCAGCACCAGCGCCTGCATCTTGTAGACGTAGACGTTCTTGCCCAGCGCGCGGACGGCGTCCTCGTCCTCGCGGATGGACTTGAGGACGCGGCCCCACGGGCTGCGCATGAGGGCCCACACCAGCAGGCACGACAGGGCCACCAGCACCCACCCGACGAGGGTGACCCACAGCTCGCCGCCGGACCAGCTGGTGCCGAGGATGCGGTAGCGCTCGTTGGTCGCCCACGGGGCGAGGGCGATGAAGTCGCCGTTGAAGGCGGACAGGCCGCGGGTGCCGTTGGTGACCGGGGTGGCCGACACCGAGCGGAACAGCAGCCGCAGCCCCTCCGCCGTCGCGATGGTCGCGATGGCCAGGTAGTCCGCGCGCAGCCGCAGGGTCGGCAGGCCGAGCAGCAGGGCCAGGACGACGGCGGCGGCGAGGCCGACGACCACGCCCACCCAGAAGGGCAGCCCCCACTGGCTCACCGAGATGGCGATGCCGAAGCCGCCCAGCAGGGCGAAGGCGATCTGCCCGAAGTTGAGCAGGCCGGCGTAGCCGAACTGGACGTTGATGCCGATGGCGAGCAGCGCGAAGAAGATCGCCTGGAACCCGAGGCCGGCCTTGAGGGCGACGGCCAGGGCGTCGATGAGGTCGCCCACGGGTTCAGCCGATCCGGACCCGGCTGCCCAGGATGCCCTGGGGCCGGATGACGAGGATGACGATCAAGAGCAGGAGCCCCCCGACGTACTTGACGTCATTCGGGATGACGAGGGTCGACATCTGGACGAACACACCGACGATCAGGCTGCCCACCAGGGCGCCGTAGGCGGTACCGAGACCACCGAGGGTGACGCCGGCGAACATCAGCAGCAGCAGCCGGAAGCCCATGTCCCACTGCACCTGGTCGGACAGGCCGAGCAGGACGCCGCCGAGGGCGGCCAGCGCGCCGCCCATCATCCAGACCACGAGGATGACGCGGTTGACGTCGATGCCCGACGAGGCGGCGAGGTCCCGGTTGTCGGCGACCGCGCGCATCGCCTTTCCGATCTTGGTCCGCTGCAGCATCACGGCCACCAGCACGAGGACGACGATCGAGACGACGATCGAGATCAACGCCCGGTTGGTCAGCGTGAACAGGCCGTAGTCGACGGCGCGGCCGGTGGCCACCTGGTACGGGCTGGACCGGCCCCCGTAGATGATCTGGATGAGGTAGCGCAGCAGCAGCGACAGGCCGATGGACACCACCAGGGCGGCGACCAGGCCGGTGCCGCGACGGCGCAGCGGCCGCCACAGCGCCAGCTCGTTGAGGGCGCCGACGGCCGCGCCGACGACCATCGCGATGAGCGTCGCCGCGATGAGCGGGACGCCTCCCGACACGTTGACGTACCAGGCGGCGACGGCGCCGATGGTGACCAGCTCGCCGTGCGCGAAGTTGGTCAGTCCGGTGGTGCCGAAGATCAGCGAGAGGCCGACGGCGCACATGGCGATCAGGAGGCCGAAGCGGATGCCGTCGACCAGCAGCTGCACGGCGCGGACGGTGCTCCCGCCCTCGCCGCGGCTGCCGTCCTCGAGGCCGATGATCACCGGCTCCCGCCGGCCCGTGTCGACGGTGACCGCCCGGTTGTCCGCGCCGGCGAGCTCGACGCCCTCGGGCAGGTCGTCGCCGTCGATGGTGACGACGTAGTCGCCGGGGCCGGGCAGGTCGACCGACCAGCGGCCGTTCTCGTCGGTCTCGACCGTGTCGACCTCGTCCCCGGCGGCGGTGGTGACCGTCACCTGGACGTCCTCGATCGGGCCGGACCGGCTGGTCTGCAGCGTGCCCAGCACCTGCTCGCCCTGGGCGCCGGCGACGCCGGGGACCAGCACGGCGAGCCCGGTGGCGGCGACGAGCACCAGCAGGAGCCGGAGCAGCACCCTCCGGGCGGTCCCCGGGCCCGGGCGGATCGCGCTCCGGTGTGGCCGAGGTGGCCCGGCAGTGGCTGACGGGTGCCTCACACAACCTCCCTGTTCGTGGCACTGCTCTGGGGGCGTGGCGTCGATCGGCACGGTGGGTGTCGCGCGACACAACGCGGGCAGTGGAGGCGTGACGGTAACCCAGGCGTGTTGCGTCCCCGTTCCCTCGTCGCTGCACTGTGACCGAAGCGCGACGCGCCGACGCACCCGTCCTGGTGATCACTCCCGTCCCAGGACCGGCGCGTCTGCGTGGCCGCGGGTCGCGGGAGGTGCACGCTCGGCGGCGCCGTCCAGGGAGGGCTCACGTGTCTGCTACCGGCCAGCGGTCCCGCGTCGTCACGCGAACGGCGCGCCCCGACGACCTGCCCGCCGTCCTCGCCCTGGTGCACCAGCACCGCGCCGAGGCGCACGCGGAGGGCGTCCTCACCGGGCAGACACCGGGGGCGGCCGCGGCGGCCGGCTTCCGCCGGCTGCTGGCCGACCCCGCGCACCGGGTGGTGCTCGCCGTGCTGCCCGGCGCCAACGCCGCGACCGCGGCCACCGCGGGCGAGGTCGCCGTCGGGCTGGCCGTGCTGGGGCTGGACCCGCTGTCGGCGGTGCTCGGCGTCCCGCAGGTCACCGTGGACAACCTCGTCGTGCACCGGGACCACCGCCGGTGCGGGGCCGGGGCGGCGCTGCTGGCCGCGGCCGCCGACCACGCCGCGGAGGTCGGCGCCGAGCACGTCGTCGCCGCGGTCGGCGGGCACGAGGCCGAGCGGCAGCGGTTCTTCGCGCGGATGGGCTTCGCGCCGCTCACCACCCGCCGCATCGTGCCGCGGGAGACGCTGGCCCGGTCGCTGGCCGCCTGGCAGCGCGGCGGCCTCCCGCTGCCCCGGCCCCCGCGCCGCCGACCGGTGTCCCGGGCGCTGCCCGCCTGAGCCGCCGCGGGCTCGCGAGCGGTGGGAGCCGCGGGGTCCTCGCCTAGGCCGGGAGGATCGCGCAGGTCAGCCGCGCGGTGGCGGTGGTCCGCCCCCGGTCGTCGGTGACCTCGACGAGGAACGTCGACAGCGTGCGGCCGACGCGGGCCGGGGTGCACACGGCGGTGACCGTGCCCGACGTCGCCGCGCGCAGGTAGCTGGCGTTCAGCTCCACCCCGACGGCCTTCTTCCCCGGGCCGGCGTTGAGCATGGCCGCCCAGGAGCCGATCGTCTCGACCAGCGAGCACGTGGCCCCGCCGTGCAGCAGGCCGAAGGGCTGCTGGTTGCCCTCGACCGGCATCGTCGCCACCAGCCGGGCCGGGTCGTAGTCGACGATCGTGATGCCGAGCTTGTCGTCGAGCGGGCTGGCCGCGCCGGGCGCCAGCCAGTCCGGGGGAGCGGAGGTCACGCCGGGCACGGTAACCGCGGGCGGGCCGGCCCTCCGTGCGGGGCCTCGGAAGCGTGGGTGAGCGCACCTAGGATCGTGCGCGATGTCCGCTCCGGTGACCACCCCCGCGCCCACCGCCCCCTCGGCGACGGCTCAGCCCGCCGCCCAGCGGCCGCGGCTGCTCCTCCTCGACGGGCACTCGCTGGCCTACCGCGCCTTCTTCGCCCTGCCGGTGGAGAACTTCTCCACGACGACGGGCCAGCCGACCAACGCCGTCTACGGCTTCACGTCGATGCTCATCAACGTGCTGCGCGACGAGCAGCCCACCCACCTCGCGGTGGCCTTCGACGTCGGCCGGCAGACGTTCCGCAGCGAGATCTACGCGGAGTACAAGGCCAACCGCACCGAGAGCCCCACCGACTTCCGCGGGCAGGTCAGCCTCATCCAGGAGGTGCTCGCCGCGCTGCGGATCCCGGTGATCACCGCGCCGGGCTACGAGGCCGACGACGTCATCGCCACGCTCACCGTGCAGGCCGTGGAGCAGGGCATGGACGTGCTCATCTGCACCGGCGACCGCGACGCGCTGCAGCTGGTGAACGAGCACGTGACCGTGCTCTACCCGCGCAAGGGCGTCTCGGACCTCACCCGGTTCACGCCGGAGGAGGTCGAGGCGAAGTACGGCCTGACCCCGCAGCAGTACCCGGACTTCGCCGCGCTGCGCGGGGACCCGAGCGACAACCTGCCCAGCATCCCGAGCGTGGGGGAGAAGACCGCGGCCAAGTGGGTGCGCGAGTACGGCTCCCTCGACGAGCTGGTCGACCGCGTGGACACGGTCAAGGGCAAGGTCGGCGAGAAGCTGCGCGAGCACCTGTCCTCGGTGCTGCAGAACCGGCGGCTCACCGAGCTCGACCGGCAGGTCGCCCTCGACCTCGGCCCGCAGGACCTCGCCGTCCGCGCCTGGGACCGCAACGAGGTGCACACCCTCTTCGACAACCTGCAGTTCCGGGTGCTGCGCGAGCGGCTGTTCGCCACGCTGAGCAGCGCCGAGCCCGAGGTCGAGGGCGGCTTCGACGTCACCGCCGACGACGTGCCGGCCGGCGGGCTGTCCGCGTGGCTGGACGCGCACGCCCGCACCGGGCGGACCGGCGTCGTCTTCCGCGGCACCTGGGGCCGGGGGACCGGTGAGCTGACCGGGCTGGCGCTGGCCGCCGCCGACGACCACGCCGTGTTCGTCGACCTCGGTCCCGACCTCGACGTCGCCGACGAGCAGGCGCTGGCCGACTGGCTGGCCGACCCGGCCGCCGAGAAGGTGGCGCACGACGTCAAGGGCCCGCTGCTGGCGGTGTGGTCGCGCGGCTGGGACCTGCAGGGCCTGGCCAGCGACACCGCGCTGGCCGCCTACCTGGCGACGCCGGGGCAGCGCTCCTTCGACCTCGGCGACCTCTCGGTGCGCTACCTCAAGCGCGAGCTCAAGGACGCCGCCGAGCCCGAGGGCCAGATGACCCTCGACGGGATGGGGCCGAGCGAGGCCGACCTCGCCGCCGAGGCCGCGCACGCCGACGTCCTCAAGGCGGTCGCCGTCAACGACCTCTCCGACGCCCTCGAGCAGGTCCTCGCGCAGAAGGGCGGCGACCACCTGCTGCAGGGGATGGAGCTGCCGCTGACCCGGGTGCTCGCCCGGATGGAGCACCGCGGCATCGCCGTCGACACGGACCTGCTCGCCGAGCTGCAGCGCGAGTTCGCCGAGGGCGTGGCCGCCGCGGCCGCCGAGGCGTACGCCGTCATCGGCCGGGAGATCAACCTCGGGTCGCCCAAGCAGCTCCAGGCGGTGCTGTTCGACGAGCTGGGCCTGCCGAAGACCAAGAAGATCAAGAGCGGCTACACCACCGACGCCGACGCCCTCACCTGGCTGCTGGCGCAGACCGGGCACCCCTTCCTCGAGCACCTGCTGCGCCACCGCGACGTCACCCGGCTGCGCACGGTCATCGACGGGCTGATCCCGATGGTCGACGACGCCGGCCGCATCCACACGACGTTCCAGCAGACGATCGCCGCCACCGGCCGGCTGTCCTCGATCGACCCGAACCTGCAGAACATCCCGATCCGCAGCGCCGAGGGCCGCCGCATCCGGCAGGCGTTCGTCGTCGGCCCGGGCTTCGAGTCGCTGATGACGGCCGACTACAGCCAGATCGAGATGCGGATCATGGCCCACCTGTCCGGGGACGAGGGGCTGATCGAGGCCTTCACCTCGGGGGAGGACCTGCACTCCTTCGTCGCCTCGCGGGCCTACGACATCCCCATCGAGGACGTCGACCCGGAGATGCGGCGCCGGATCAAGGCGATGAGCTACGGCCTGGCCTACGGACTGAGCGCCTACGGGCTGGCACAGCAGCTGCGCATCTCCACCGAGGAGGCGCGCGAGCAGATGCACGCTTACTTCGAGCGCTTCGGCGGGATCCGCGAGTACCTCGACGGCGTCGTCGAGGAGGCCCGGCTGCGCGGCTACACCGAGACCACCCTCGGCCGGCGCCGCTACCTGCCCGACCTCACCAGCGACAACGGGCAGCGCCGGCAGATGGCCGAGCGGATGGCGCTCAACGCCCCGATCCAGGGCTCGGCGGCCGACGTCATCAAGGTCGCCATGCTCGGGGTCGAGCGGGCGATCGGGGCCGAGGGGCTCCGCTCGCGGATGCTGCTGCAGGTGCACGACGAGCTCGTGCTCGAGGTGGCGCCGGGGGAGCGGGAGGCGCTGGAGGAGCTGGTCCGCCGCGAGATGTCCGGGGCCGCGCAGCTGTCGGTGCCGCTGGAGGTCTCGGTCGGCGTGGGCCGCAGCTGGGACGCCGCCGCCCACTGAGCCTCGACCTCGAGCAGAGGGTCAGGTGTCGACACGGGCGGCCCCGGTGCAGGGGCCCGCGCCGAGCCTGCGAGGCGTGGGGGGCACCGGGGTCCTTCAGCAGGGCCGGTGGGCGACCAGGACGAGCGTGCCGGGGACGAGCGCGCCGCGGGCCGGCGACCACTGGCCCCACTCCTGCGTGCGGCCAGGCGTCCACTCCGGCTCGACCAGGTCGTCGAGGACCAGGCCCGCCCCGACGACGGCGCGCACCCAGTCGCCGACCGTGCGGTGGTGCTCGACGTACACCGTCCGGCCCTCGCCGTCGGTCTCCACGTAGGGCCGGCGGTCGAAGTAGGACGACACGACCCGCAGGTCCTCGGGGTCGGGGGAGTCCGGCAGCGGCCAGCGGAACGGGTGGTTGACCGACGCGGCGAACCGCCCGCCCGGGCGCAGCACCCGCGCCACCTCGGCCAGCGCCCCCTCGACGTCGGCCACGAACGGCAGCCCTCCGAACGCCGAGCAGACGACGTCGAACGACGCGCCGGCCAGCGGGAGCGCGCCCACGTCGGCCTGCAGCAGCGGCACGACGACGCCGGTGGTCCGGCCCAGCTCCGCCGCGCGGGCGAGCATCCCGGCCGACAGGTCCAGCGCGACGACGTCGGCCCCGGCCCGGCGCAACCACCGCGCGCACGGCGCCGACCCGCAGCCGACCTCGAGCACCCGGCGGCCGGCGACGTCGCCGAGCAGGTGCGCGTCGGCCTCGCGCAGGCCCTCCGGGCACCACAGGAAGTCGACGTCGCCGAGGTCGTCGCCGTGCTCGGCGAGGTAGGCCGGCGCGGCGGCGTCCCACCAGCCGCGGTTGGCGCGGACCGACTCGGCGGACCCGGCCGGCCGCCGCTCGACACCCCCGGCGGCGGGGTAGCCGTCGGGCCCGAGGGGGAGCGTGGGCGGCGGCACCATGACACGCCCAGCGTGACACGCCGGGCCGGATCGGCAGAGGTCGCCCACCCGGTGGACCCCGGTGTGCGCGCGTCCGTACCATGGGGATGCGCCAGAGGTCTGTCAGTGCTGTTACCCGCAAGGGATCGGCGCGCGCCGGCTCTCCCCGCTCCCGCGGTCACCCGGCCGCGGTCCCCCTGTCCCTACGCATCCCCCGTCCGGAGCACTCGACCACATGACCTCCACCCAGGTCCGTCCCGACAGCACCCCCCAGATCGCGGTGAACGACATCGGCACCGCCGAGGACTTCCTCGCCGCGATCGACCAGACGATCAAGTACTTCAACGACGGCGACATCGTCGAAGGCGTCATCGTCAAGGTCGACCGGGACGAGGTGCTGCTGGACATCGGCTACAAGACCGAGGGCGTCATCCCCTCGCGCGAGCTGTCCATCAAGCACGACGTCGACCCCAACGAGGTCGTCAAGGTCGGCGACGAGGTGGAAGCTCTCGTCCTCCAGAAGGAGGACAAGGAAGGCCGCCTGATCCTGTCCAAGAAGCGCGCCCAGTACGAGCGCGCCTGGGGCACGATCGAGGCCAAGAAGGAAGCCGACGAGGTCGTCACCGGCACCGTCATCGAGGTCGTCAAGGGCGGTCTCATCCTCGACATCGGCCTGCGCGGCTTCCTCCCCGCGTCGCTGGTCGAGATGCGCCGCGTCCGCGACCTGCAGCCCTACGTGGGCCGCGAGCTCGAGGCCAAGATCATCGAGCTCGACAAGAACCGCAACAACGTCGTCCTGTCCCGCCGGCAGTGGCTGGAGCAGACGCAGTCCGAGGTCCGCAGCGAGTTCCTCAACAAGCTCGCCCGCGGCCAGGTGCGCACCGGCGTCGTCTCCTCGATCGTCAACTTCGGCGCCTTCGTCGACCTCGGCGGCGTGGACGGCCTCGTGCACGTCTCCGAGCTGTCCTGGAAGCACATCGACCACCCCTCCGAGGTCGTCGAGGTGGGCCAGGAGGTCACCGTCGAGGTCCTCGACGTCGACCTCGACCGCGAGCGGGTCTCCCTGTCGCTGAAGGCGACGCAGGAGGACCCGTGGCGCCAGTTCGCCCGCACCCACCAGATCGGCCAGGTCGTGCCCGGCAAGGTCACCAAGCTGGTGCCCTTCGGTGCGTTCGTCCGGGTCGACGAGGGCATCGAGGGTCTGGTCCACATCTCCGAGCTGGCCGAGCGCCACGTGGAGATCCCGGAGCAGGTCGTGCAGGTCGGCGATGAGATCCTCGTCAAGGTCATCGACATCGACCTCGACCGGCGCCGCATCTCGCTGTCGCTCAAGCAGGCCAACGAGGGCGTCATCGGCGACGAGGAGCAGTTCGACCCGGCCGCCTACGGCATGGCCGCCTCGTACGACGAGCAGGGCAACTACATCTACCCCGAGGGCTTCGACCCGGAGACCGGCGAGTGGCTCGAGGGCTACGAGGAGGCCCGGGAGACCTGGGAGCGGCAGTACGCCGAGGCCCAGGCGCGCTTCGAGGCGCACCGGAAGCAGATCGCCGAGGCCCGCGCGGCCGACGCGGAGGCCGCTGCGGGGGGCAACTACTCCTCCGGCGGTGACGCCCCCGCGGACACCACCACCGGTGGCGGCACCCTGGCCAGCGACGAGGCGCTCGCCGCGCTGCGGGCCAAGCTCGCCGGCGGGGAGTGACCCGCTGACCGTGCGCTGACGGTCTGACGAACGACGGAGGCCCAGGACCCGCGAGGTCCTGGGCCTCCGTCGTGCGCGCACCGGGCTGGCGCAGAGGGGGGTGCCCGCCCGCCGTCCCCGTCCGGGCGGGCACCCGGTCTCGTCGGGCGCCGCTCCAGAGCGAGCGCCGGACCGGCCTCCTCGCAGGGGCCCGCTGCGAGCGTGCGAGCAGTGGGGGCCGAGGAGGTCCTTGGTCAGAGGCTGAGGATGATCGCGAAGGCGGAGCGCGGGCGGCCGCCGGCCGCGGCCAGCGACTGCCAGGTGTGGCGGCCGGCCGGGGCGGCGTCGAGCAGCCAGCGGAGGAACGCCCCGCGGCGCGGGGGCTCCGCCTGCTGCACCGCCATGCGCGTGCGCACGGCGGGGATGTCGGCCACCCGGATCCCGCCCGCACGCTCCGCCCGGTGCCGGCCCGGGGTGCGGGGACCGGCGGGGACCGTCGCGACGGCGGTACGGGGCTGCGACATCGGGCTGCCTGCCTTCCTCGGCTGCGTCCCCCTCCGTGGGGAACCGACGGGGCGGACGTTATGGGGAGTGACGGGTGTGACTGGTGCGACGCGCCGGGCGCAGGGGGCGGGTGTTACCCGTCCGTGACCGCCGTCCGCGCGCTCGTTACCGTCCGTCCGTGCTGCGCATCGGGTTGACCGGCGGGATCGGGTCGGGGAAGAGCACGGTGGCCGCGCTGCTGGCGGCCCGCGGGGCGCTGGTCGTGGACGCCGACCGCATCGCCCGGGAGGTCGTGGAGCCCGGCACGGCGGGGCTGGCCGCCGTCGTCGAGGCCTTCGGGCCGGACGTGCTCACCCCCGACGGGGCGCTGGACCGCCCGGCGCTGGCCGCCGTCGTCTTCGCCGACCCGCAGGCGCGGGCACGGCTGGACGGCATCGTGCACCCCCTGGTGCGCGCGCGGGCCCAGGAGGTCGTCCAGTCCGCCCCGGAGGACGCCGTCGTGGTCCAGGACGTCCCGCTGCTGGTGGAGACCGGCCAGGCCGGCGCGTACGACCTCGTGCTGGTCGTCGAGGCCGACCTGGACACCCGCGTCGCCCGGCTGGTGCTGCGCGGGCTCACCGAGGACGACGCGCGCGCCCGCATCGCCGCCCAGGCCACCGACGAGCAGCGCCGGGCGGTGGCCGACGTCGTCCTCGACAACAGCGGCGCCCCCGAGGCACTCGCCGCCCAGGTGGAGCGGTTCTGGGAGGAGCGGGTGGCGCCGGCGGTGGGGGAACGGCGGTGAGCGCCCGCCCGGCCGGGCGCGCCGGGGGTGAGGGCCCGGAGACGACGGGAGCCCCGGACCGCTGGGGTCCGGGGCTCCGCGTGCTGGTGGGCGATACTGGGTTCGAACCAGTGACCTCTACCGTGTCAAGGTAGCGCTCTACCACTGAGCCAATCGCCCGAGTCCGGTCTGCCGACCGGCCCGCTCCACCGCGCTCGGCGAGGAGGCGAGGTGGAGACGGGATTTGAACCCGTGTAGACGGCTTTGCAGGCCGTTGCCTCGCCTCTCGGCCACTCCACCGCACACACGGGCGCCGGTCTCGCGACCAGCGCCCGAGGTCCCGAGCGGACGACGGGATTCGAACCCGCGACCCTCACCTTGGCAAGGTGATGCTCTACCAACTGAGCCACGTCCGCGTTGCTGTGTTCTGTTGTGTCGCTGTCGTGCAGGGAGAACCATACCCGACCCGCGGCGCGGGTTTCACGGGGGGTCCCCCCGGGGCTCACCGCGCCCCGGGATCGGCCCCGCCACCGGACAGCAGCGCGGCCAGCGCGTCGTCGACGTCGAGCGCCGCCGTCTCCTGCCCGGAGGGCACGAGCTCCTCGGTCCGCTGCAGGAACGCGGCCACCGTGGCGCGGGACAGCTCGAACAGCGCCTCCCCGGACGGGGCCCGCAGGTGCAGGTACAGCACGTCACCGGTGGTGCGGGCCGGCCAGATGCGCACGTCGCCGTCGCCGGCCGGCCGCTCGAGCCCCGCGGCGAGCAGTTCGCGGCCGACCAGCCAGGTGATGCCGTCGGCGGCGACCTCCCCGCCCTCGCCAAAGCCGATCCGCACCGCGAAGGGGTCGTGCACCGCGTAGGAGAGGGCGGCCGGCACCTCGGTCCACGAGGTGGGTCCGACCAGGTACAGCGTCGTCGGGACGGAGTACCCGGAGGGGGAGCGGTGTGCCATGTCGCCTCGATCCATGTCACGTGTAACGACGAGCGGAGCCGGATGTTGCGCCGACCTGCTGCCGGGCGTGTCGCCGCGGCCGGGCCGGCCGCGGGCGGTCATCGTCCCGACCGGTCCGCGCGGTCCCACCGGGTTCAGGGGCGGAGACCGTCCGGGGACCTCCCTACCCGGCGTGGTGAACCGCGAAGCGCGCTGTCGCGAATGCGACGTGTGACCATGGGAACCGTGACGCGTCCGGCACGACGTCCGGAGGGCGACCCCGGTGACCTGGACCTCGTGGCGCGCGTACGGGCGGGCGACCGGGGTGCCGTGGACGACCTCTACGACCGGTTCCGGCGGCCGGCGTTCGCACTGGCCCGGCGGGTGCTCGCCGACGACACCCTCGCCGAGGACGTCGTCCAGGACGTGTTCCTCGCCGTCTGGCGCGACCCGCACGCCTACGACGGCGCCCGCGGCAGCTTCTCGGCCTGGCTGATGGCGATGGTCCACCACAAGGCCGTCGACGCCGTCCGCCGGGAGGAGTCGCACCGCCGCCGCCGGGCCCGCGCCGAGGACGACCTCGCGCTGAGCGCCCCCACCGGCGCCCGCGACGTCGAGGACGAGGCGTGGGACCGGGTGGTGTCCGAGCGCGTGCGCACCGCGCTCGGGGCGCTGCCCGACGCCCAGCGGGAGGCGCTCACCCTCGCCTACTACGGCGGGTACACCCAGCGGGAGGTCGCGGCCCTGACCCGCGCCCCGCTGGGGACGGTGAAGACCCGCATGCTGGCCGGCATGCGCCGGCTGAAGGAGGAGCTCGGCGGGGTCGCCGGGCCCACCGCCGGTGGTGCGCTCAGCGGTCCCGCCGCGGTCGACGGAGGCGCCCGGTGAGTCCGCGCCCCGACTCCCACGAGCCCTTCGACGAGCTCGCCGTCGGCTGGGCGCTGCACGCGCTCGAGCCCGAGGACGAGGCGCTGTTCGGCGCCCACCTGCCCACCTGCCCGCGGTGCACCCGGACCGTCGCCGAGACCTCCGAGGTGATGGCGGCGCTGGCCGCGGACCTGCCGCCGGCCGAGCCGGACGACCGGCTGCGCGAGCGGCTGCGGGCCGCGGTCGAGGAGACCGAGCAGCTCCCGCCGCCGGCCGGCGTCGACCCCGCCGCCCCGACCGCGGCGCCCGTCCCGCCGCCGGTCCCGGGCGCCCCCGGCGGGCGCCGCCGCACCGACGGTCCCGTCGCGACCGGCTTCCCCGGCTACGTGCCCGCGCCGGAGGAGCCCGCGCCGGACCCGCGCCCGGTGTGGCGGCGGGTGCTGCCCAACGCCCTGGTCGCCGCGGCCGTCGCGGCGATCCTGGCGCTCGGCACCTGGAACGTCGTCCTGAGCTCCGCGCGGGACGACGCCCGCGCCGCCGCCGTGGAGCAGCAGCAGGTCCTCGAGGCGCTGCTGCAGCCGGGCCGGGCGACCATCGCCCCCGTCCAGGACGGCGACGGGGACCCGGTGGCCACCGTCGTCGCCCGCGACGCGCAGCTGGAGGTCGTCGCGCACGGCCTGCGGGTCAACGACAGCAGCGACAGCGTCTACGTGCTGTGGGGCGTGGTCGACGACGCGCCCGTGGCGCTCGGCACCTTCGACGTCGTCTCCCCACGGACCGACCTCCGGACCGTAGGCTCCGCCTCGACCGGTCTCGACGACTACGCGGCCTACGCGATCAGCATCGAGCCCGGCCGGCAGGCTCCGGCGCAACCGTCGGACGTGGTGGCGAACGGGCAGGTGACCAGCTGAGCGGACAGGACACGGTGCCGCCGCCCCCGCGGCAGCGGCGGGCACGACCGACCGCGGAGCAGCGGCGGGAGCACTTCGCGCAGGACGGCTACCACAGCCTGCGCGAGCGGGTCGCGGAGTCCCGGTGGCGGCGGCGTCTGGCCGCCCGCCGCTCGGTCGACCACACCTACCGGATGGCCGTCGGCATCGTCGGCAGCCTGGTCGTCGCCGTCGGCCTGGTCACCATCCCGCTGCCGGGGCCCGGCTGGCTCACCGTCATCGCCGGCCTGTTCGTGCTGGCCACCGAGTTCATGTGGGCCGAGCGGCTGCTGGAGTTCACCAAGCGGCACGTCAAGGCCTGGACCGACTGGCTGGGCCGCCAGCCGGTGTGGGTGCGCCTGGGCATCGGCGTGCTGACGGCGGCGTTCGTCTACGGCGTCCTGGTCGTCACGCTGCACCTCACCGGCGTTCCGGACTGGGTGCCGGGGTGGGTGCCCCTGTGGCGCTGACCGTCTGGCATCATGGACGGCGCAACGGGCGATTGGCTCAGTGGTAGAGCGCTTCGTTCACACCGAAGAGGTCACTGGTTCGAACCCAGTATCGCCCACCGGCACGAGAGGGCCGGGCTCCCGACGGGGGCCCGGCCCTCTCCGCGTCCACGGGGGAGACCCCGTCGTCGCCCGGGCCGACGCCGCTCGGGGCGACGTCGGCCGGTGGTGTCGGCCGGTGGTGTCGGCCGGTGGTGTCGGCCGGTGGTGTCGGCCGGTGGTGTCGGCCGGTGGTGTCGGCCGGTGGTGTCGGCCGACCACGACGGCAACGACTCCCGCGGGCTGCCGTCCCCGGGGACGGGAGGGCCGGGCTCCCGACGACGGGGAGCCCGGCCCCCTCGCGCAGTGCCCGGCGGCTCAGGCGGCCGGGCCGTAGGTGAGGTGCGCGACGCCGTTGCTCAGCGCCTCGACGCCGACCAGCGACAGCTTCTGCTTCGTGCCCTCGGGGAACAGGTGGATGCCCTCGCCGACGGCGACCGGGTACACGTACAGGTGCAGCTCGTCGACCAGGCCGTCGGCCACCAGCGCCCGCACGAGGGTGGCGCTGCCGCTGACGTAGAGGTCCCGGTCGGCCTTGAGCTCCCGGATCCGGTCGGCGTCGTAGCCGCCGAGGGAGGTGGAGTTGCGCCACACGCCCTCGGCGTCGGACAGCGTCGAGGAGACGACGTACTTGGTCGTGTCGTTGAAGAACGGCGCGCCGGGGTCCTCCTCGACGGTCCGGGTGGACCACGCCGGCGCGAACATCTCGAAGGTCGTGCGGCCGAGCAGGATCCCCTCCGCCGGCGCCGTGAGGGACCCGATCGAGGCGGCCAGGTCGTCGGGGAAGCCGTAGTCGACCGTCCACATCGGTGCGTCGACGACCCCGTCGACGGTGGTGAACTCGTGCACCCGGATGACGCCCATGCCTGCTCCTCGGTCGGTCGGCCGGCCCTGTCGGCCGGTCTCGTCGGGTCAGACACTGGCGGATCCCGTTTCTCATCGGTGGCGGACCCGCCGTGCTGCACGATGCGGGGATGGAGCCGACCCCGCCGGTGCCCGATGCGTACACCCTGCGTGCCGTCGTCGAGCTGGAGGTGGCGCTCGAGGCGGGGGCGGCGGTCGACGCCGCGCACGCCGTCGTCGGGGACCTGGCGGTGCGGTCCTTCGGCCCCGGGGTGTTCGGCTGGATCGGCGAGGCGCTGGCCGACGAGGACCGGGACCCCGAGGACTGGGCGGCGCTGCTCGCCGACGACGACCTCGCCGGCCGCGTCCTCGCGCACCTGCGGGACCGCGCCGGCGACGACGGCGCCGCGGCGGGCGACCTCGTGTGGTCGGCGTACCCGCCCGGTGCCGGCCCCGGCCACGAGCGGTTCCGGCGGGCGGTCCGCCGGCGCCGGCAGGCCGCCCTGACGGCGGCGCTGCTGCCGCGGCCCCCGCGGGTGGCCGGGCGCGGCCGCCGGGACTGAGCGCACGGGGACCGGGCGCACCGGGACCGGGCGCACCGGGACCGGGCGCACCGGGACCGGGCGCACCCGCCGCCTCCGCCCGGATCGGGCGCACCATGGGGGCGATGGCACCGGACCGGAGGGCACTGGACAGGGTCGCCCGGCTGGACGCGGCCGTGGAGCGCGACGGACCCACCTGCATCTGGTGCGGCCGCGCGCTCACCGGGCACGTCCCCCCCACCACCGAGCACGTCGTGCCGCGGGTCAAGGGCGGCCCGTCGTGGCTGGAGAACGAGGTGGCCGCCTGCCGGCGGTGCAACGGCGAGCGCGGGCACACCGCACCGGTCGAGTGGCTGGAGGAGTGCCTGCGCCGCGGCTGGCCCGCCGACGAGCAGCGGCTGGCCCGCGTCCTGACCGGGCTGGCCGAGGCGATCGCCGTCCGCGGCGGGCAGCGCCGGGCCCGGCCGTACCTGGAGTCCCAGCTGCGCCGGCTGCGCCGCCGCGGTGTCGTCGCCGCCCGGTCCGCCTAGCCTGGCCCGCGTGAGCGCGGGGACGGTCGTCGGCATCTCGGTCTACCCCGTCCGCGGGTGCGCCGGGACGCCGCTGCAGCAGGCCGAGGTCGGCCCCGCCGGGCTGGCGGGGGACCGCGAGTCGGCCGTCGTCGACCTCGACGGGCGGGTGCTGCGCGGCAAGGACGCCCCGGGACTCGCCGGCGTCGTCCCCACCGGTTCCCCCGACCTCGACGCCGCCGCCGTCGCCGCGGCGCTGGGCCGGCCGGTGCGGCTCGAGCCGCTGACCGGCCGCCCCGAGGGCGCCGCGGCGGTGCACCTGGTCTCCCGCCAGGCGCTGGACCGGGCCGCGGCCGGCGTCGTCCCGGACGGCTGCGGCGCCGAGGACCCGCGGGCCAACCTGCTCCTCGACCTGCCCGCCGACGACGAGCGGACCTGGGTGGGCCGCCGGCTGCGGCTGGGCTCGGCCGTGCTGCAGGTCACGCGGCTGCCGAAGCACTGCCTGGGCGTCTACGCCGAGGTGGCCGAACCGGGGACGGTCACGGTCGGCGACGAGGTCCTCCCCGCGTAGTCGGGTCCCCGGGGCCGGCGCGGACGCTCGTTAGGCTGGCCGGTGCGCGTCCGCCTCCGGCCGGGCGCCGTCCGAGCACCTCGCGACCCCCCAGGAGCCCCCGTGTCCGCCGCGCTTCCCCCTGCCGCAACCACCCCGATCCGGGTGCCGGCCGGGACGACGGCCGAGCAGGCGCTCAAGGAGGCCGGGGTCGCGCTCAAGGGCCCCGACGGCGCCGTCGTCGTCCGCGACCTGGCCACCGGCGACCTGCGCGACCTCGCCTGGGCCCCCGACGCCGACGCCGAGGTCGAGCCCGTCGTCGCGGCCAGCCCCGAGGGCCGGGCGGTCATCCGGCACTCGACCGCGCACGTGCTCGCCCAGGCCGTGCAGGACCTGTTCCCCGGCACCCGGCTGGGCATCGGCCCGCCGGTCGAGAACGGCTTCTACTACGACTTCGACCCCGAGAAGCCGTTCACCCCGGAGGACCTGCAGGCGCTGGAGAAGCGCATGCAGCAGATCGTCAAGGCCGGGCAGCGCTTCGCCCGCCGGGAGATCAGCGACGACGACGCCCGCGCGGAGCTCGCGCACGAGCCGTACAAGCTCGAGCTGATCGGCCTGAAGGGCGGCGAGGCTGCGTCCTCCGATGACGGCGCCTCCGTCGAGGTCGGCGGCGCGCAGCTGACCATGTACGACAACCTCGACCCGCGCACCGGCGAGCGGCTGTGGACCGACCTGTGCCGCGGCCCGCACCTGCCGCGCACCTCGAACATCCCGGCGTTCAGCCTCACCCGCTCGGCCGCCGCCTACTGGCGGGGCAGCGAGAAGAACCCGCAGCTGCAGCGGGTCTACGGCACCGCGTGGGAGAGCCGCGAGGCGCACAAGGCGTACCTGGAGCAGGTCGCCGAGGCCGAGCGCCGCGACCACCGCCGCCTCGGCGCCGAGCTGGACCTGTTCAGCTTCCCCGACGAGATCGGGTCGGGCCTGGCGGTGTTCCACCCGAAGGGCGGCGTCGTCCGGCGGGAGCTGGAGGCCTACAGCCGCCGGCGGCACGAGGAGGGTGGCTACTCCTTCGTCAACACCCCGCACATCACCAAGGGCCGGCTGTTCGAGATCTCCGGCCACCTCGACTGGTACGCCGAGGGCATGTACCCGCCCATGCAGCTCGACGAGGAGCGCGACGCCGACGGCACCGTCCGCCGGCAGGGGCAGGACTACTACCTCAAGCCGATGAACTGCCCGATGCACAACCTGGTGTTCGGGGCCCGCGGCCGCTCCTACCGCGAGCTGCCGCTGCGGCTGTTCGAGTTCGGCACCGTCTACCGGTACGAGAAGTCCGGCGTCATCCACGGGCTCACCCGCGCCCGCGGCTTCACCCAGGACGACGCCCACATCTACTGCACCCCCGAGCAGATGGCCGGGGAGCTGCGCGGGCTGCTCGACTTCGTGCTCGGCCTGCTCGCCGACTACGGCCTGAGCGACTTCTACCTCGAGCTGTCCACCCGCAACCCGGACAAGTCCGTGGGGTCGGACGAGAGCTGGGAGGTCGCCACCGAGGCGCTGCGGCAGGCGGCGCTGGACTCCGGCCTCGAGCTCGTCCCCGACCCGGGCGGCGCGGCGTTCTACGGCCCGAAGATCTCCGTGCAGGCCCGCGACGCCATCGGCCGCAGCTGGCAGATGTCGACCATCCAGGTCGACTTCAACCTGCCCGAGCGGTTCGGCCTGGAGTACACCGCCGCCGACGGGTCCCGCCAGCGGCCGGTGATGCTGCACCGCGCGCTGTTCGGCTCGATCGAGCGCTTCTTCGCCGTCCTCACCGAGCACTACGCCGGCGCGTTCCCCGCGTGGCTGGCGCCGGTGCAGGTGGTCGGCATCCCGGTCACCGACGACCAGGTCGGGTACCTGACCGACGTCGCGCTGAAGCTGCGCGCCCGCGGCATCCGGGTCGAGGTCGACGACTCCGACGACCGCATGCAGAAGAAGATCCGCAACGCCAGCAAGCAGAAGGTGCCCTTCGTGCTGATCGCCGGGGCCACCGACGCCGACGCGGGTGCGGTCTCCTTCCGCTACCGCGACGGCAGCCAGCGCAACGGCGTGCCGGTCGACGAGGCCGTCGACGCCGTCGTCGCCTGGGTGGCCGCGCGGCACAACGCCGACCCGACGGCGGACGCGCCGCTGGAGTCGCGGTGACCGTGGGGCCCGACGGCTTCACGGTCCCCGTCTCCGCCGACGACGGCGGGCCGGCCGCCGTCTTCGAGCACCTGTGGACGCCCTACCGGATGGCGTACATCCGGGGATCGGGCAAGCCGACCGGCGAGCACGACTGCCCGTTCTGCCTCATCCCGGCGATGCCGGACGAGCAGGGGCTGGTGGTGGCGCGCGGCGCGACCGTGTTCGCGGTGCTGAACCTCTACCCCTACAACGCCGGGCACCTCATGGTGGTCCCTTACCGGCACGTGCCCGACTACACCGACCTGACCGAGGCCGAGGTCGCCGAGCTGGGCGCGTTCACGCAGACGGCGATGCGGGTGGTGCGGCAGGTGACCGGAGCACACGGTTTCAACATCGGGATGAACCAGGGGTCGGTGGCGGGGGCCGGGATCGCCGACCACCTGCACCAGCACGCGGTGCCGCGCTGGGGCGGCGACACGAACTTCATGCCGGTCATCGGCCTCACCCGGGTGCTGCCGCAGGTGCTGGCCGAGACCCGCACGCTGCTGGCCGCGGCCTGGCCGGGGGCTGCGTCGTCGGCCCCGTCCGCGCAGACGGGGGACTGACCGTGCTGGGGTCGGGCGCCCGGGCGGCCGTCGGCCGGTTCTGGGCGCCGGTGGTCACCCGGCTGGCGCGGGCGGGGGTGACGCCGGACGCGATCACGGTCACCGGGACCGTCGGCGCGATCGTCGCGGCGGTGGCGCTCGTGGCCCACGGCGTCCTGTTCTGGGGCGCGTTCACCGTCACGCTGTTCGTCCTGCTCGACATGCTCGACGGCGCGCTCGCGCGGGCCCGCGGCGGCGGGTCGGCGTTCGGCGCGGTGCTGGACTCGACCTGCGACCGCGCCGTCGACGCCGCCGTCTTCGGGGCGCTGGTGTGGTGGTACACCGGCGAGGGCGACGACCGGCTGCTCGCGCTGCTGGCGATGGTGGGGCTCGTCCTCGGCGTGCTGACCAGCTACATCAAGGCGCGGGCCGAGGGCGTCGGCATCCCGTGCGACGTCGGCCTGGTCGAGCGCACCGAGCGGCTGATCCTGGTGCTCACCGGCACCGGCCTGACCGGCCTGGGCCTGCCGTACGCCGTCGACGTGGGGCTGTGGCTGCTGGTGGTGGGCGGCGCGGTGACCGTCGCGCAGCGGGTGGCCGCCGTCCACCGCGGCGCCCGGGGGAAGTCGCTGACGCCGTCGGCGCCGGCCCCGTGAGCGGCCTCCGGGCGCGGGCGGCCGCGCGGGCCACGGACCTCGGCTACGCCGCGGGCTGGCAGGCGGTGCAGTGGCTGCCCGAGCCGGTGGCCCGCGGCGCGTTCGACGCGGTGGCCCGCTTCGCCGCCGGCCGCGAGGGCCGGGGCACCCGACAGCTGCGGGCCAACCTGCGCGTGGCCACCGGCGGCAAACTCGCCGAGGACGAGCTCGACGCGCTCACCGCCCGCGCGCTGCGCTCCTACGCCCGCTACTGGCAGGAGGCCTTCCGGCTGCCCCGCCTGGGCACCGCGCGGGTGCTGCGCGACACCGTCGTCCCCGGGATCGACCACCTCGCCCGCGCCCGTGCGCAGGGCCGGCCGGTGATCCTGGCGCTGCCGCACAGCGGCAACTGGGACGCGGCCGGGGTGTGGTTCCTCGACTGGCTCGGCGAGCCGTTCATGACCGTCGCCGAGCGGCTGCGGCCGGAGTCGCTGTACGAGCGGTTCCTCGCCTACCGGGAGACCCTCGGCATGCGGGTGGTGCCCCTGACGGGCGGGGAGCGGCCGAGCTCGGCGGTGCTGCGCGAGTGGCTGGAGGCCGGGCGCTCGGTGTGCCTGCTGGTCGACCGCGACCTCGGCTCCGGCGGCGTCCCCGTGGAGTTCTTCGGCCGGCCGGCCACCATGCCCGGCGGGCCCGCGCTGCTGGCCGCGCAGACCGGCGCCTCGCTGCACCCGGTCACCTGCCGGTTCAGCGAGCGCGGGTGGGTGCTGCAGGTCGGCGAGGAGGTGCCGCTCGACGGCGGGACCCGGCTGAGGGACCGGGTGGCGACGGCGATGCAGGGCGTGGCCGACGCGTTCACCGCCGACATCGCGCGGCAGCCGGAGGACTGGCACGTGCTCGGGCGCGTCTGGGCCGACGTGCCGCCCGACCCGCCGGCGGGGGAGCGTCGCTGATGCGGATCGGCCTGGTCTGCCCCTACCAGTGGGACGTGCCCGGGGGCGTCCAGTACCACGTGCGCGACCTCGCCGAGACGCTGCGCGGGCTCGGCCACCACGTCGAGGTGCTCACCCCGGCCGAGCACGAGGAGTCGCTCACCGACCCCTGGCTCACCTGGGCCGGGCGCACCGTGCCGATCCCGTACAACGGCTCGATGGCCAGCGTGCAGTTCGGGCCGGTGTCCGCGGCGCGGGTGCGCCGCTGGCTGCGCGAGGGCCACTTCGACGTCGTCCACGTGCACGACCCGGCGCCACCGTCGATCGGCCTGCTGGTCTGCATGATCGCCACCGGCCCGATCGTGGCCACCTTCCACGCCGCCACCGTGCGGTCGAAGTGGCTGGCCGCCTGGGGCCCGGTCGTGCGCCCGTGGCTGGAGAGGATCACCGGCCGGATCGCCGTCTCCGACTTCGCCCGGCGCGTGCAGGTCGAGCACCTCGGCGGCGACGCGGTGATCATCCCCAACGGCGTCCACGTGGGGTTCTTCGCCGAGGGGCCGACACTGCCCGGGGCCGCGCGCGGCGTCGACGGGCCGACGATCGGGTTCCTCGGCCGCTACGACGAGCCGCGCAAGGGCCTGCCGGTGCTGCTGGAGGCGATGCGGACGGTCGTCCGCGAGCACCCCGGCGCCCGGCTGCTGGTGGCCGGCCGCGGCGACCCCGACGCCCTGCGGGACGCGGTGGGGGAGGACCTGCGCCCGCACGTGGCCCTGCTCGGCGAGCTCCCCGAGGCCGACAAGGCGGCGTTCCTGCGCTCGGTGGACGTCTACTGCGCGCCCAACCTGCTCGGGGAGTCCTTCGGCGTGGTGCTCATCGAGGCCATGGCCGCGGGTGCGCCGATCGTGGCCAGCGACCTCGACGCGTTCGCGCGGGTGCTCGAGGACGGCGCGGCCGGGGTGCTGGTGCGCCGCGGGGACGGCGCGGCGCTGGCCCGGGCGCTGTCGGACCTGCTCGCCGACCCCGCCCGGCGCGCGGCGCTGTCGGCTACCGGGAGCGAGGTGGCCGCGGGCTACGACTGGCAGGTGGTGGCCCGCCGGGTGCTCGCCGTCTACGAGACCGTGGTGCTCCCCGGCGCAGGGGAGGTCACGGCCGGCGACGACGAGGCGTGGCCGGAGGTGACGGGAGCCACCGACGGGGTGTTCCCCTCCCTGCTGAGGCGCGTCCGCCGCTAGCGTTGGCCGACGTGACGCCCGCCGCCTGGTTGCTCGTCGCCGCGGTCGTCGTCGTCCTCCTCCTGGCCTGGACCGCCTGGACGCTCACCCGGCTGCGGCGGCTGGAGGCCCGGGTCGCCCGCGCGCGGACGGTGCTCGAGGACCGGCTGCGCGCCCGCGCCGCCCTGGCCGAGGACCTGTCCTCCGGGTACAGCGCCGCGCTCGGTGAGGACCGCGCGTCCCGGCTGAAGACCGCCGCCTACGAGGCGCGCCGGACCCCGGCCGGCGACCGGGAGCTGGCCGAGAACACCCTGGGCCGGGAGCTGCGCGCCCTCCCGGCGGAGCTGCCGGGGGTCCCCGCGGAGCTGCTCGCCGAGCTGGCCGAGGCCGAGGCCCGCATGGCCCTGGCCCGGCGCTTCTACAACGACGCCGTCCGGGACACCGCGCTGCTGCGGCAGCGCCGGCTGCCCCGGCTGCTGCGGCTGCACGCCGACCGGCCGCTGCCGCGCTTCTTCGACGTCGAGGACGGCCTGGACGCCGTCCCGACCGGCGCCGGGACGCCCCGCGCCTGAGCGCCCGCGGCGGACGACCGCATGACGACGGGACAGGACGAGGCCGGGGACGCGCGTCCTGCCGCGGGCCCGGTGCGGGAGCGGCCGGCGGGCCGGCGGCTGCGCGGTGTCGACCTCGCCCGCGGGCTCGCCGTCCTCGGCATGTTCGGTGCGCACCTCGGCGACACCGGCGACCTCGGCTGGGACCCGGCCACCTGGCGCGCGGTGGTCGACGGTCGCTCGTCGATCCTGTTCGCCACGCTGGCCGGGGTGTCCATCGCGCTGCTGTCCGGGGGGCGCACCCCGCCCGCGGACGACGAGCTCGCGCGGGCCCGGAGCCGGGTCCTCGTCCGCGCCGCCTGGGTGTTCGCGATCGGCGGCGTCCTGGAGCTGCTGGACACCTTCGTCGCGATCATCCTCGGCGTCTACGCGGTCCTGTTCGTGCTCGCGCTGCCGTTCCTGCGCTGGTCCCCGGCGCGGCTGCTGGCCGCCGCGGCCGTCGTCGCCCTGGCCGGGCCGCCGCTCACGCTCGCGGCCGGGCGGTACGCGACCGGGCAGGGCGAGGAGGACGGCGCGTTCGCCTTCCTGCTGTTCACCGGCTACTACCCGGCGGCGGTGTGGCTCGCCTTCGTGCTCGTGGGGCTCGCGGTGGGGCGGCTGGACCTCGGCGCCGCCCGGGTGCGCGCGTGCCTGGTCGCCGGCGGGGCGGTCACGGCGGTGCTCGGCTACCTCGGCGGCCGGCTGGCCACCCGGGCGTTCGCGCCGGGGGAGCGGCCGGCCGGGATCGAGGAGGGCTTCGGCGCCGCCGGCGGCTGGGACCCGGCCTGGTTCGCCGGCGCCGAGCCGCACAGCAGCACGCCGTTCGAGGTGATCGGGTCCGGCGGGGTCGCCGTCGCGGTCCTCGGGGTGTGCCTGGTCGTCGCCGACCTGCTGCCGCGGCTGACCCACCCGGTCGCCTCGGTGGGTGCGCTGGCGCTGTCGGTCTACACCGCCCAGATCGTCGCCATCGCCGTGCTCGACGTCGAGTACGGGCGGGACTGGGGGCTGTGGGCGCGCTTCAGCCTGACCGCCCTGCTGCTGGCGTCGGCGTGGCGCTCCCGGCTGGGTCGCGGACCGCTGGAGGGGTTGCTGGCCTGGAGTTCGCGGCGGGCGGCCGGCTCCTGAGGCGGGAACGGGCACCGGCGCGCCGCCGGTAGGATCGACCGGTGCGTCCGGGCGCCGGTGCCGGGCGCCGGGACGAGGGAGGACAGTCGTGAGCGGCCATTCCAAGTGGGCGACCACCAAGCACAAGAAGGCCGCGATCGACGCCAAGCGCGGCAAGCTGTTCGCCAAGCTGATCAAGAACATCGAGGTCGCCGCCCGGACCGGTGGCGGTGACCCGGCGGGCAACCCGACGCTCTACGACGCCATCCAGAAGGCGAAGAAGTCCTCGGTCCCCAACGACAACATCGACCGCGCGGTCAAGCGCGGCTCGGGCGCCGAGGCCGGTGGCGTCGAGTACCAGTCGATCACCTACGAGGGCTACGCCTCCGGCGGCGTCGCGGTGCTCGTCGAGTGCCTCACCGACAACCGCAACCGGTCGGCCTCCGAGGTGCGCACCGCGATGACCCGCAACGGCGGCTCTATGGCTGACCCCGGCTCGGTGTCCTACCTGTTCACGCGCAAGGGCGTCATCGTCGTCCCGCAGGCCGGGGGCGTCGACGAGGACACCGTCCTCATGGCGGTCCTCGACGCCGGCGCCGAGGAGGTCCGCGACCTCGGCGACACCTTCGAGGTCGTCTGCGAGCCCGGTGACCTGGTCGCCGTCCGCACCGCGCTGCAGGACGCCGGCATCGACTACGACTCGGCCGAGGCCGGGTTCGTGCCCAGCGTCACCGTCGAGCTCGACGAGGAGGGCGCCGGCAAGGTGTTCCGCCTCATCGACGCGCTCGAGGACCTCGACGACGTCCAGAACGTCTACGCCAACTACGACGTCTCCGACGAGGTGCTCGAGAAGGTCGGCTGAGGCGCCACCGGCGCACCGGCCGCCCCGGACACCACACCGGCAGCGGCCCGATCCGGTCCGCCGGTCCCGGCACGGGGCGACGCGCCGCCTCCCGCGGCGCCCGGCGGACGCGGGTGGGCTCGGCGGGGTCGCGCCGCCCACCCCGGGCGCCGCGGTGACGGTCCGCCGCGCCGGAGCCCGCCCGCCGCCCTGCCGCTGGAGGTCGACACCGGCGGCTCCACCCAGGTGGCCGGACCCGGGCGCGGCGCTGCTGGTGGCCGCCGGGGTCGGCTGAGCGCCCGCGTGTCGCTCCCCGGACCGTGCCGCGTGTTGCGTCCCGGGGCCGTCGTCGGGGACGGTTACGGTTGCGGTCGAACACGCGTTCGGTGAGAGGGGGAGCGGGCATGCGGGTGCTCGGCATCGACCCGGGGCTGACCCGGTGCGGCTGGGGTGTGGTCGACGGCCGTCCCGGCGCGCGCCCGGCCGCCGTGGGCGTCGGCGTGATCCGCAGCTCCGCGGACCTGGACCTGGAGCTGCGGCTGCTGGAGCTGCACACCCAGGTCACCGCGCTGCTGCGCGAGCACCGGCCCGACGTCGTGGCCATCGAGCGGGTCTTCACCCAGAACAACAAGGGCACCGCCACCGGGACCGCGCAGGCGGCCGGGGTCGCGGCGCTGGCCGCGGCGCAGGCAGACCGGCCGGTCGCCTGGCACACGCCCAGCGAGGTCAAGGCGGCCATCTCCGGCAACGGCCGCGCGGACAAGGAGCAGGTCACCCTCATGGTCACCCGGGTGCTGGGGCTGACGTCGGCCCCCAAGCCGGCCGACGCCGCCGACGCGCTGGCGCTGGCGGTCTGCCACGTGTGGCGCGGCCCGGCCCAGGACCGGCTGCGGGTCGCGGCGATCGCCGGCGGCATCGGCGCGCCGGTGGTGCAGCGGACGCTGCCGCGCTGGCGGGGGGTGTCCCGGTGATCGCCTCGGTGAGCGGCCGGGTCGCCGCGGTCGGCCCCGAGGGCGCGGTCGTCGAGGTCGGCGGCATCGGCCTGGCCGTGCAATGCACGCCCGGCACCATCGCCCGGCTCGCGGTGGGGGAGGACGCCCGCCTGGCCACCAGCCTGGTCGTGCGCGAGGACTCCCTCACCCTCTACGGCTTCGCCGACGACGACGAGCGGCAGCTGTTCGAGCTGCTGCAGACCGCCAACGGCGTCGGCCCGCGGCTGGCGCAGGCGGTGCTGGCCATCCACCCGCCGCGCGAGGTCCGCCGCGCGGTGTCCACGGCCGACGTCAAGGCGCTCATGCAGGTGCCCGGCATCGGCAAGAAGGGCGCCGAGCGGCTGATCCTCGAGCTGCGCGACCGGCTCGGCGCCACCACCACCGACACCCAGCTGGACGGCCCCGCCCCGGCCGGCCTCGCGCCGGTCACCCCGGTGGCGCCCTGGCGCGACCAGCTGTCCTCGGCCCTGGTCGGGCTCGGCTGGTCCACCAAGGAGGCGGACACCGCGCTCACCGCCCTCGCCCCGGTCGCCGACGAGCAGCTCGCCGGCACCGGCCGGGTCGACGTCGCGCTGCTGCTGCGCCAGGCGCTGCAGCTGCTGGGCCGGTCGTGAGCGCCCCGTTCGACCGGTCGCTGACCGGCGAGGTGGAGTCCGGCATCAGCCGCGACTTCGCCGTCTCCCCGCAGGCCGGGGACGAGGAGCGGGTGGTCGAGTCCGCGCTGCGGCCGCACTCGCTCACCGACTTCATCGGCCAGCCCAAGGTCGCCCGCCAGCTCGCGCTGGTCCTCGAGGGCGCCAAGCGCCGGGGCCGCCCGCCGGACCACGTGCTGCTGTCCGGCCCGCCCGGGCTCGGCAAGACCAGCCTCGCGCTGATCATCGGCTCGGAGCTCGGCACCTCGGTCAAGATCACCAGCGGCCCGGCGATCGAGCGCTCCGGCGACCTCGCCGCGATGCTGTCCAACCTCGGCCCCGGCGACGTGCTGTTCATCGACGAGATCCACCGCATCGCGCGGCCCGCCGAGGAACTGCTGTACATGGCGATGGAGGACTTCCGGGTCGACGTCGTCGTCGGCAAGGGGCCCGGCGCCACCGCGATCCCGCTGGAGATCAACCCGTTCACCCTGGTCGGCGCGACCACCCGTGCCGGGCTGCTGACCGGGCCGCTGCGCGACCGGTTCGGCTTCGTCGGGCAGATGGAGTTCTACGAGCCGGCCGAGCTGCAGCAGGTGCTCGCCCGCAGCGCCGACCTGCTCGGCGTCGAGCTCACCGACGACGGCTCGGCCGAGATCGCCGGCCGCTCCCGCGGGACGCCGCGCATCGCCAACCGGCTGCTGCGCCGGGTGCGCGACTACGCCGAGGTCGAGGCCGACGGCCGGGTCACCCGTGCCGTGGCGCAGGCCGCGCTGGCGCTCTACGACGTCGACGACCTGGGGCTGGACCGGCTGGACCGGGCGGTGCTCGAGGCGCTGGTCGTGCGCTTCTCCGGCGGCCCGGTCGGCGTCTCCACGCTGGCGGTCGCGGTGGGGGAGGAGCCCACCACCGTCGAGGAGGTGTGCGAGCCCTTCCTCGTCCGCGCCGGCCTGCTCGCCCGCACCCCCCGCGGGCGGGTGGCCACCGAGGCGGCCTGGCGGCACCTCGGCCACCCGGTGCCGCGCGGCGGCATCCCCCTCGGGGGTGTCACAGCCGTCCCGCGTGACCCGGGCGCGTCGTCGGAACCGCTCTTCGACGCCTAGACTCATCGGCGCTGGCGCGCAACTCGGCCCTCCCCGGGCCGACCGGTCCCGGCCGTGCGATCCCGTGTCGGCGCGGACGGTGCCCCGCGCGCCACGACCGACGTACCCGAGCGGTCCCGACCCGGGCCGCACCGACCGCGTGCAGCCGACGCGGTAGAGAGGCACTCCCGTCGTGGAACTGTTCCCCCTGCTCCTGCTCGTCCTGGCGTTCGTGGCGCTGGTCGTGCTCCCCGCGCGGGCCCGCAAGCGCCAGCAGACCCAGACCCAGTCGGCGCTGGCGATCGGCGTGCCGGTCACCATGGCCGGCGGCGTGTACGGCACGGTGGCCGGTCTCGACGACCCGGCCACCATCCAGGTCCAGATCGCCCCGGGCGTCGTCGTGACCTACGCCCGGCAGGCGGTCCTCCAGGTCCGCCCGGTGGCCGGCGAGGTGCCCGGCCCGGTGGTGTCGGGGGAGACCGTGGTCGAGCCCGCCCCGGACGAGACCACGCCCCGGGACGACCGGCCGGGCGACGGCTCCACCGGCAAGACCCTCTGACGGAGGACCCGTGGCCAACCGCGCCCTGCCGGCACGCCGCTACTTCGGCGCGCTGGTCCTGATCGTGGCCGTCATGTACGGCCTGATCTTCCTCACCGGCTCCGACCGCACCCCCCAGCTCGGCCTGGACCTGCGCGGCGGGACCACGGTCACGCTGACCGCGCGCACGCCCGACGGGCAGGCGCCGGCACCCGAGGACCTCGAGCTCGCCCGCCAGATCATCGAGCAGCGGGTCAACGGCCTCGGCGTGGCCGAGGCCGAGGTGGTCACCGAGGGCGAGGCCAACATCGTCATCTCGGTGCCCGGCGACGACGGCGAGCAGGCCCGCGAGCTCGGCCAGACCGCCCAGCTGCGCTTCCGCCCGGTGGTCACCGGCCCCGAGGCGGCCGCGCCCGCCGAGAGCACCGACGGCGCGACGCCGAGCGACTCCGCGACGCCGACCGACGGCGCCACGCCGACGGACTCCGCGGCACCCACCGACAGCGCGGCGCCGACCGACGCGGCCACCCCGACCGACGCCGCGACGACGGACTCCGCCACCCCGAGCGACGGCGCGGTGAGCGACCCCGCGCTCGACCCGGACCGGCCCGCGGTGACCCAGGAGGAGGCCGCGGCGCAGTACGCGACGCTGACCTGCGCCCCCGAGGACACCACCAGCGAGGTCGCCCGCCCCGACGACTACGTCGCCGCGTGCAGCGAGGACGGCACGCAGAAGTACCTGCTCGGCCCGACGATCATCGAGGGCACCGAGATCGCCGACGCCAGCGCCGGCACGCAGCAGACCACCGGCGAGTGGGTCGTGCTGCTGGACTTCAACTCCGAGGGCCGCGCCACCTGGGCGGAGTACACCGCCGCCAACGTCGGCACCAACGTCGCCTTCACCCTCGACGGCCGGGTCGTCTCCGCGCCCACCATCCAGGGCGCCATCAACGGCCAGACGACGATCACCGGCTCGTTCGACCAGGCCGGCGCCGAGGAGCTGGCCAACCAGCTGCGCTACGGCGCGCTGCCGCTGACCTTCGAGCAGGCCACCGCCCAGTCGATCTCCACCGAGCTCGGCGCCGAGCAGCTCAAGGCGGGGCTCATCGCCGGCGCCATCGGCATCGCGCTGGTGTTCGTCTACGCGCTGGTCTACTACCGGCTGCTGGGCCTGGTCATGATCGTCAGCCTGCTGCTGTCGGCGGTCGTGGTCTACGCCAGCCTCGTGCTGCTGGGCCGGGAGATCGGGTTCACGCTGAGCCTCGCCGGCATCGCCGGGTTCATCGTCTCGATCGGCATCACGGCGGACTCGTTCGTCGTCTACTTCGAGCGCCTCAAGGACGAGATCCGCGAGGGCCGGACGCTGCGCTCGGCGGTGCCGCGCGCCTGGGTCCGCGCCCGCCGCACGATCCTCTCGGCCGACGCGGTCAGCTTCCTCGCCGCGGCCATCCTCTACTGGCTGGCCATCGGCGACGTGAAGGGCTTCGCTTTCACCCTCGGCCTGTCCACGGTCCTGGACCTGGTCGTCGTCTTCCTCTTCACCCACCCGCTGATGGCCGTGCTCGCCCGGTTCCGGTCGTTCGGCTCGAGCCGGTTCTCGGGCCTCGGCCAGGTCGACCGGTCCCTGCGCTCGGCCGCCCCGGCCGTGCGCGCGGAGCGCGAACTGGTCGGCGCCGGGTCGGGTGCCCGCGCGTCGCAGGACAGGAGCAGGGCATGACCGGCCGCAGGGACGACACGGGGCAGGACACCCCGGTGCCGGTGGGCACCGAGGCCGACGAGGCCCGCGCGGCCGGCGCGGCGGCGGCCGAGGACGCCGCCGCGGCCGCCGACGACGCCGCGCTCGCCGACGCCGGCCTGCCGGCGGAGGGCAGCGCGGCCCGCCGCCCCGGACGGCGGGCCTCCCTGGCGCACCGCCTCTACAACGGCGAGGCCGGCCTCGACGTCGTCGGCCGCAGCCGGCTCATCTACAAGGTCACCGCGGTGATCGTGCTGGTCTGCATCGCCTCGATGGTGTTCCGCGGCTTCAACTTCGGCATCGACTTCGCCGGCGGCAACAGCTTCCGGCTGCCCGGCGGCACGGACCAGCTGGAGCAGGTGCGCGAGGCCGCCACCGACGCCGGCGCCGACGTCGCCTCGGCGCAGGTGGTCGGCGGCGACGAGATCCTGCTGCGCACCGGCGCGCTGGACAACGAGGGCGAGCGGGCGGTCGTCGAGGCGGTGGCGGACGCCGCCGGCGTCGACGCGGGCGCCGTCAGCCCCGAGTCGGTGAGCGCCGAGTGGGGCCAGGACATCACCGACCAGGCGCTCATCGCGCTGGCGGTGTTCCTCGCCGCGGTCATCGCGTTCCTGGCCATCCGGTTCCAGCCGAAGATGGCCGTCGGCGCCATCGCCGCGCTGCTGCACGACCTCGTGGTCACCGCGGGCGTCTACTCGCTCGTCGGCTTCGAGGTCACGCCGTCGACGATCATCGGCCTGCTGACCATCCTCGGGTTCTCCCTCTACGACACCGTCGTCGTCTTCGACAAGGTCGACGAGAACACCCGCGGCCTGGCGCAGAGCGCGCGCATGACCTGGGGCGAGGCGGCCAACCTCGCGGTCAACCAGACCCTCATGCGCTCGATCAACACCTCGGTGATCGCGCTGCTGCCGGTGGCCGGGCTGCTGTTCGTCGGGGCGGGCCTGCTCGGCGTCGGCACGCTCAAGGACCTCGCGCTGGTGCTGTTCGTCGGTCTCGCGGCGGGCGCCTACTCGTCGATCTTCCTGGCCACGCCGATCGTCGCCGACCTCAAGGAGCGCGAGCCCGAGGTGGTCGCGCTGCGCAAGCGGGTGCTCGCCCGCCGCTCGGCCGCCGCCCGCCAGGGCGCCCGCGCCGCGGCCGGGCCGGTCGCCAGCGCCCGCCGGGCCCGCGGCGGCGCCCCCCGCGGCGGGGTGGCCCTCGCCGAGCGGGACGCCGGGTCGCTGGGCCCGGCGGAGGCCGACGTCGTCGTCGAGTCGCCGGCCTCGGTCGGTCCCGACGCCGGCCGGCCGCGCGGCGCCACCGCGGCGCCGCGACCGGGCGTCCGGCCGCAGCGGCCGGGCGGGGCGAAGAAGCGCCGGTGAGCACCGCCGAGGCGCTGCCGCCCCTCGACGAGCTCATCGCCTCGCTGGCCGTCGACGTCCCGGACTTCCCCGAGCCCGGGGTCGTCTTCCGCGACCTCACGCCGGTGTTCGCCGACGGCCCGGCCTTCCGCCGCATGGTGGAGGGCCTGGCCGCGCCGGTGCTGGTGGACCCGCGGGCGGCGGCGGTCGCGCACACCGACGACGGCCGCCCCGGCGACCCGGGCTTCGACGTCGTGGTCGGCGTCGAGGCCCGCGGGTTCCTGCTGGCCGCGGCGGTCGCGCTGCACGCCGGCGTCGGCGTCGTGCCGGTGCGTAAGGCCGGCAAGCTGCCCCGGGAGCGGATCGCCGCCGAGTACGTGCTCGAGTACGGCACCGCGACCGTCGAGATGCACACCGACTCGCTGCGCCGCGGGCAGCGGGTGCTGCTGGTCGACGACGTGCTCGCCACCGGCGGCACGCTGGCGGCCTCCGTCGCGCTGGTCGAGGAGCTCGGAGGCGTGGTCACCGCGGTGTCGGTGGTCGTCGAGCTGGCCGCCCTCGGCGGCCGCGAGCGCCTCGCCCCGCACGCCGTGCACACCCTCTGGACCACCTGAGGAGGAGCCCCGGCCCGGTGGCGCCGCACCCCTGGCGGGCGCGGCTAGCATGGTGCCGGTCGTTCCTCCTCAGCCTCCGCAGGAGTCGCCGTGGCACCCGACGCGCCCGCCACCCGCGTGGCTGGCGCGCGGCCCGAGGAGGACCCGGCCCCGCCGCAGGACCAGCGCGCCCCGCTGCCGTCCCGGCCGCTGGTCCGCCGGCCCGACGACGTCGGCAGCGAGCCGCCGGAGGAGGGCGCCCCCGCCCGCCCGCGCCGGGTGCGCGACCGGCTGGCCCGCCGCATCGTCGCCGGCCAGCGCAGCGAGGTCCGCCCGGTGCTCGAGCCGCTGGCCGCGCTGCACCGGCAGAGCCACCCCAAGGCCGACCTCGCGCTGCTGCAGCGGGCCTACGACGTCGCCGAGGCCGCGCACGCCACCCAGAAGCGCAAGAGCGGCGACCCCTACATCACCCACCCGCTGGCCGTGGCCACCGTGCTCGCCGGGCTCGGGATGGACACCACGACGCTGGTCGCCGCGCTGCTGCACGACACCGTCGAGGACACCGGCAAGACCCTCGAGGCCATCAGCGCGGACTTCGGCCCCGAGGTCGCCCACCTCGTCGACGGCGTCACCAAGATCGACAAGGTGAAGCTGGGCGACGCCGCCCAGGCCGAGACGATCCGCAAGATGATCGTCGCGATGGCCCGCGACCCCCGGGTGCTGGTCATCAAGCTCGCCGACCGGCTGCACAACATGCGCACGCTGCGCTTCCTCCCGCCGGAGAAGCAGGAGAAGAAGGCGCGCGAGACGCTGGAGATCCTCGCCCCGCTGGCCCACCGCCTGGGCATGAACACGATCAAGTGGGAGCTCGAGGACCTCGCGTTCGCCACGCTCTACCCCAAGCGCTACGACGAGATCGTCCGGCTGGTCGCCGAGCGGGCGCCCTCCCGCGACACCTACCTCGCCGAGGTGACCGCGGCGGTCACCGAGCAGCTCAAGGCGGCCGGCATCCAGGCCGTCGTCACCGGCCGGCCCAAGCACTACTACTCGATCTACCAGAAGATGATCGTCCGCGGCCGGGACTTCACCGACATCTGGGACCTGGTCGGCATCCGGATCCTGGTGGACACCGTCCGCGACTGCTACGCGGCGCTGGGCATCATGCACGCGCACTGGCAGCCGGTGCCCGGGCGCTTCAAGGACTTCGTCGCGATGCCGAAGTTCAACATGTACCAGTCGCTGCACACGACGGTCATCGGGCCGCAGGGCAAGCCGGTCGAGCTGCAGATCCGCACGCACGACATGCACCGCACCGCCGAGTACGGCATCGCCGCGCACTGGAAGTACAAGGAGAAGGCGCGGCAGGGCGGCAAGCCCGGCCCGGGGGAGTTCGGCGCCGCGAAGGCCGGCACGCCCGACGACATGCTGTGGCTGCGCCAGCTGCTGGACTGGCAGCGCGAGGCCCAGGAGCCCGGCGAGTTCCTCGAGACCCTGCGCTACGACCTGGGTCCGCAGGAGGTCTTCGTCTTCACGCCCAAGGGCGACGTCATGAGCCTGCCCGGCGGGTCGACGCCGGTGGACTTCGCCTACGCGGTGCACACCGAGGTCGGCCACCGCTGCATCGGCGCCCGGGTCAACGGCACGCTGGTCAGCCTGGACAGCAAGCTGTCCAACGGCGACGTCGTCGAGATCTTCACCTCCCGCTCGCCCACGGCCGGCCCCTCGAAGGACTGGCTGTCCTTCGTCGGCTCCTCCCGCGCGCGGACCAAGATCCGCCAGTGGTTCACCAAGGAGCGCCGCGACGACGCCGTCGAGGCCGGCAAGGAGGCCCTGACCCGCGCCATGCGCAAGGCGGGCCTGCCGCTGCAGCGGCTGCTCGGCGGCGAGGCGCTGGTCACGCTGGCCAAGGACCTCCGCTACGCCGACGTCACCGCGCTGTACGCGGCGGTGGGGGAGAACCAGATCTCCGCGGCGTCGGTGGTCGACAAGCTGATCACCGCGCTCGGCGGCGCCGAGGGCGCGGTCGAGGACATCGCCGAGACCGCGATCCCCACGCGGCGGCCGCTGCACCGCCGGCCGGCCAGCGGCGACCCCGGGATCGTCGTCCACGGGATGAGCGACGTCTGGGCCAAGCTCGCAAAGTGCTGCACCCCGGTGCCCGGCGACGACGTCCTCGGCTTCGTCACCCGCGGCGGCGGGGTGAGCGTGCACCGCACCGACTGCACCAACGCCGCGGACCTGCGGCGCAAGAGCGAGCGGCTGGTCGAGGTCGAGTGGGCCAGCCAGCCCGGCTCGGTGTTCCTCGTCTCGATCCAGGTCGAGGCGCTGGACCGGCACCGGCTGCTGTCCGACGTCACCAAGGCGCTGGCCGACGAGCGGGTCAACATCCTGTCGGCGTCGGTGCAGACCAGCCGCGACCGGGTGGCGGTCAGCCGGTTCACCTTCGAGCTGGCCGACCCCGCGCACCTGGGCGCGGTGCTGCAGACGGTGCGCAACGTCGAGGGCGTCTTCGACGTCGAGCGCGTCACCGCCTGAACGCCACCACCGCGTACAGCGGGTCCCCGGCGCCGGGCGGGGTGCGCAGCGACACCTCCGGCTCGGTGAAGGCGCCGGCGCGCCGCACCAGCTCGGCGACCAGCGCGCCGTGCTGCTCGTCGGTCGTCGCCAGCCAGCCGTGCACGGCCTTGGTGGGGAAGCAGCGGTTCGAGAAGGTGACCACCAGCGGCCCGCCCGGGCGCAGCACGCGCCCTGCCTCGGCGAGCACCTCGATCGGCCGGGTCAGGTAGTCGATCGACACGCAGCACACCGCGGCGTCGACGTCGCCGTCGGGCAGCGGCAGCCGCGGGTCGGCGTTGAGGTCCTGCACCACCCGCCCGGTGGCCGCGGGGTTGGCGGCGAGCTCGCGGGCGTTCATGCCGAGCACCACCAGCTCGGCCGGCGGGGTGCGGAAGTGCGAGACCCACGAGGACATGAGGTCCAGCACCCGGCGGGGGACCGGCGCCGAGCCGTCGATGCCGAGCTCCGCGTAGAGGTCGCCGACCGCGGCGATCGCGGCGTCGTCGATGTGGGTGACCAGCCGCGGCGGGCCGTAGAACTCCGCGTCGGGCCGCTCGTCGTCGCGCGCGAAGAACCCGGGCGGGAACCCCGCGTAGGCATCAGGTCGGGCGGTCACCGCCACGAGTGTGCCCTCCGGCCCCGTCCCGGGCCCCGCCCCGGGCCTGCGAGGGGTGGGGAGGACGGGGCCCTTCGTCCGTCATCCCACGGGGGTCATCGAGGTGACCGTCACCGGGACGGTGGGGGCGCCGCCGCCGGGCGAGGGGTCCAGCGAGCCGTCGTTGCCGTTGGCCGCCACCACGTCGAGGACGGCGAGGCCGCCGTCGTCGACGGTGCCGACGACGGTGTAGTCCGGCGGCAGCGAGCTGTCGCCCCAGACGAGGAAGAACTGGCTGCCGTCGAGGCCCTGCCCGCTGTTGGCCATCGCGACCGTGCCGCGGGGGTAGGTCTCGTCGCCGTCGACGTCGGTGGGGAAAGCGTAGGTGGGCCCGCCGGCGCCGGTGCCGGTCGGATCGCCGCACTGCAGCACCTGCAGGCCCTCGCTGTCGACCTGCCGGTGGCAGGAGGAGCCGTCGAAGAAGCCCTGCGCGGCCAGGTGGAGCATGCTCGCCGCCGCGCACGGGGCGCCGGCCCGGTCCAGGGTGAGCGTCAGCTCGCCCAGGCTGGTGGTCATCCGCAGCGCCGCGGTGCCCTCGGCGGGCACCTCGTCGTCGGGCGGGGCCACCTCCACGGCGTAGGGGTTGCCCGACCGGGCGGCCACCCACTCGCAGGCCACCGTCGCGGCGCCCGCACCGCCGCCCGCGGCGTCGCCGGTCCCGTCGGGGACCGGCGACGCCGAGCCGGGGACCGTGCCCGTGCAGGCCGACAGCGCCAGCAGGGCGCCGGTGACACCGGCGCCCGCCCGCGCCGGCCTCACGCGACGACGGTCATCGAGGTGATGGTCACCGGCAGGTTCGGGGCGCCGCCGCCGGGGCTCGGCTCGAACGAGCCGTCGTTGCCCGCCGCGGCGATGGTGTCGAGCACCGCGAGGCCCGCCTCGTCCACGGTGCCGACCGCCGTGTAGTCCGGGGGCAGGTCGGTGTCGACGAAGCAGAGGAAGAACTGGCTGCCCGTGGAGCCGGGCGTGCCGCTGTTCGCCATGGCGATCGTGCCGCGGGGGTAGGTCGTCTCCGGCGTGACCTCCTCGGCGAACTTGTAGGTCGGGCCGCCGGAGCCGGTGCCGGTCGGGTCGCCGCACTGCAGGACGCCGAAGGTCGGCTGGTTGACCTCGCGGTGGCAGGTGCTGCCGTCGAAGAACCGCTGCGAGGCGAGGAAGGCGAAGCTCGCCGCGGCGCAGGGGGCCTTGGCGCGGTCGAGGGTCAGGGGGACGTCGCCCTGGTCGGTGCTCATGAGCAGCTGCACGGTCCCGCTGGCCGGGGTGGAGGCCGGGTCCGGCGGGGTGCCGACGTCGGTCAGGTTCGGGTTGCCCGACGTGTCGGGCGCGTAGGTGCAGGTGACGGTTCCGTCGGCGTTGGTGACCGCCGGGGCCGCGGTCGCCTCGGTGCCCTCGGTGGCGGCGGCCGAGCTGCTGCTGGCGGCGGCCTGGGCGCTGTCGTCGTCGTCCCCGCCGAGCCCGGCCACCAGGGCCACCGCCCCGGCGACGAGCACGACGGCCATCACGGTCACCACGACGAGCAGGTTGCGACGGCGCTTGCGGGCGAGCTCGGCGCGCCGCTCGAGCTGGCGCTGCAGGCGGCGCTGGGCGGCAACCCGCCGCTGCTTGTTGGTCGGCACGGGTCGGGACACTCCTCGGACGGACGAGACGTTCCGCGGGGTCCGGACCCGGCCTCGGCCGCGCTCCGCGGTCTCCCCGCTGGTCGATCCGCGAGTGTAGGTGCCGCGCCTGTGGACCCTCGGTTGCCGGACCGGAGCGGCCCCGATCCCCCGCGTAACCTGCACGGGTGCTCATCCGCTCGTTCCCGGCCGGCGCCTTCGGCACCAACTGCTACGCCGTCGCCCCCGGGCCCGGCCAGGAGTGCGTCGTCGTCGACCCGGGCATGGACGCGGTCGAGCCGCTGGCCCGGGTGCTCGCCGACGACGGCCTCAAGCCGGTCGCCGTCGTCCTCACCCACGGCCACCTCGACCACACCTTCTCCGTGCTGCCCGTCTGCGAGGGCTACGACATCCCGGCCTACCTGCACCCCGACGACTCGGGCATGCTCGCCGACCCCGCGCGCTGGCACGGGCCGGCGCTGGCGCCGCTGATCACCGGCGTCCGGCTGCCCGACCCCACCGAGGTCGAGCCGCTCGCCGACGGCGCCGTCCTCCCGCTGGCCGGCGTCGAGCTGACCGTCCGCCACGCGCCCGGCCACACGCGGGGATCGGTGGTCTTCTCCCTCGACCTCGGGGAGGCCCCCGGCCTGCTGGCCGGCGACGTGCTGTTCGCCGGGTCGGTCGGCCGGGTGGACCTGCCCGGCGGCTCCTGGGAGGCGATGCTCACCTCGCTGCGCGAGGTGGTCCTGCCGCTGGACGACGAGACCGTCGTGCTGCCCGGCCACGGCCCGGCGACGACGATCGGGCGCGAGCGGGCGACCAACCCGTACCTGGCCGAGGCCGCGTCGGCTCCGAGGGGACGCGGACTGTGAGCGGGCTGAGCGCGCCCAAGGGCACCTTCGACGTCCTGCCGCCGGACTCGGCGCGCTTCCTCGCCGTCCGCGAGACGCTCACCGCGCCGCTGCGGCGGGCCGGCTACGGCTACGTCGAGACGCCGGTGTTCGAGGAGACCGCGGTGTTCTCCCGCGGCGTGGGTGAGTCCACCGACGTCGTGACGAAGGAGATGTACACCTTCGACGACCGCGGCGGCCGCTCGCTCACGCTGCGCCCCGAGCTCACCGCCGGGCTCATGCGCGCGTTCATCGAGCACCGGCTGCACACCGGGCCGCTGCCGGTGAAGCTGTGGACCGTCGGCTCGGCGTTCCGCTACGAGCGCCCGCAGGCCGGCCGGTACCGCCACTTCACGCAGGTGGACATGGAGGCCCTCGGCGTCGACGACCCCGCGCTGGACGCCGAGGTCGTGGCGCTGGGCGTGCAGGGGTTCCGCGACCTGGGCCTGCGGGACTTCGAGCTGCTGCTCACCTCGCTCGGTGACTCCACCTGCCGGCCGCAGTACCGCGAGCTGCTCGTCGCCTACCTGGAGAAGCTGGACCTCGACGAGGAGACCCGGCGCCGGGCGGAGATCAACCCGCTGCGGGTGCTCGACGACAAGCGGCCCGAGGTGCAGGCCCAGCTCGACGACGCCCCGCTGATGGTCGACCACCTGTCGGACTCCACGAAGGCGCACTACGACGCCGTCCGCCAGCACCTGACCGACCTCGGCGTGACCTGGACCGAGGCGCCCCGGCTGGTGCGCGGGCTGGACTACTACACGAAGACGACGTTCGAGTTCGTCCACCACGGGCTGGGCGCGCAGTCGGCGATCGGCGGCGGTGGGCGCTACGACGGGCTGTCCGCGGCGCTCGGCGGCCCGGACGTCAGCGGCATCGGGTACGCCGTCGGCGTCGACCGGACGCTGCTGGCCGTGCAGGCCGAGGGGCTCGACGTCGCCGCCGCGTCCGGCGTGCGGGCGTTCGTCGTGCCGCTGGGCGCCGACGCCAAGCGGCTGGCGGTCCGGCTGGTCGGGCAGCTGCGCGAGGCCGGTGTGTCCGCGGACACCGTCTACGGCGACCGTGGGCTCAAGGGCGCGATGAAGGCCGCCGACCGGTCGGGTGCCTCGCACGCGGTCGTCGTCGGCGAGCGGGACCTGGCCGAGGGCGTCGGCCAGCTGAAGGACCTGCGCACGGGGGAGCAGCGCGCCGTCCCCGTGGGTGACCTGTTCGAGGCGCTGAGAGCTGCGGTTGCTACGGGAGTGGTGAGCGAGTGATGGAGACCCGACCCCTGGGACGGACCGGCGCGGAGGTCGGCGTCGTCGGCCTGGGCACCTGGCAGCTGGGCGGTGACTGGGGCGACGTCGACGACGAGCGCGCCCTCGCCGTCCTGGAGGCGGCGCTCGACGACGGCGTGACCCTGCTCGACACCGCCGACGTCTACGGCGACGGCCGCAGCGAGGAGCGCATCCGCAAGGCGCTGGCCGCCCGGTCGGAGCGGCCGTTCGTGGCCACCAAGGCCGGCCGCCGCGCCGACCCGTTCGAGGCCGCGCAGTACACCCCGGAGAACCTGCGGGCCTGGGTCGACCGGTCGCGGCGCAACCTCGGCGTCGACACCCTCGACCTGGTGCAGCTGCACTGCCCGCCGACCGCGGTCTACTCCGACCAGCGGGTGTACGACGCGCTCGACTCCCTCGTCGAGGACGGCGCGATCGCGGCCTACGGCGTCTCGGTGGAGACCGTCGCCGAGGGGCTGACCGCCCTGGAGCACCCCGGCGTGGCGACGATCCAGGTGATCCTCAACGTCTTCCGCCGCAAGCCGCTGGAGGAGCTGCTGCCGGCCGCGGCCGCGCGCGGCGTCGGCATCCTGGCGCGGGTGCCGCTGGCCAGCGGCCTGCTGTCCGGGAAGTACGACGAGTCGACGACGTTCGGCGCCGACGACCACCGGAACTTCAACCGCAACGGCGACGCCTTCGACGTCGGCGAGACCTTCGCCGGCGTGCCCTACGAGGTCGGCGTGGCCGCCGCGCGCGAGTTCACGGCCGTCTGCGGTGACCGCTCGCCGGCCCAGGTGGCGCTGCGCTGGGTGGTCCAGCAGCCGGGCGTCACCTGCGTCATCCCCGGCGCCCGGTCGGTGGAGCAGGTGCGGTCGAACGTCGCCGCCGCCGACCTCGCGCCGCTGACCGACGCCGAGCTCGCCGACCTCGAGCGGCTCTACGACGAGCGCATCCGGCAGCACGTCCACGACCGCTGGTGATCCACCCTTCCCCGAGAGAGGCCTGACCGTGCTCCGCACCCACGACGCCGGCACGCTGCGCGCGTCCGACGCCGGTTCCACCGTCACCCTCGCCGGCTGGGTGGCCCGCCGGCGCGACCACGGCGGCGTCGTCTTCGTCGACCTGCGCGACGCCTCGGGCTACGTCCAGGTCGTCGTCCGCGAGGAGGAGGCGCACGCCCTCCGCAACGAGTTCTGCGTGCTGGTGACCGGCGAGGTCCGGCAGCGGCCGGCGGGCAACGAGAACCCCGAGCTGCCCACCGGCGAGATCGAGGTGGCCGCCGCCGAGCTGCGTGTGCTGTCGCCGGCGGCGCCGCTGCCGTTCCCGATCGAGACCGACCAGGCAGCCAGCGACGACGTCCGCTACAAGTACCGCTACCTGGACCTGCGCCGGCAGGGCCCGGCCCGGATCCTGCGGCTGCGCAGCGAGGTCAACCGGATCGCCCGCGGCGTCATGGCCGGCCACGGCTTCACCGAGGTGGAGACGCCGGACCTCACCCGCTCGACCCCCGAGGGCGCGCGCGACTTCCTCGTGCCGGTGCGGCTGCAGCCGGGCAAGTGGTACGCCCTGCCGCAGTCCCCGCAGCTGTTCAAGCAGCTGCTGATGATCGGCGGGCTGGAGCGCTACTACCAGATCGCCCGCTGCTTCCGGGACGAGGACTTCCGCGCCGACCGGCAGCCGGAGTTCACCCAGCTCGACTTCGAGATGAGCTTCGTCGAACGCGACGACGTCCTGGCCGTGGTCGAGGACGTCGTCCGGGCGCTGTGGCGCGAGCTGGCCTCCTACGACGTGCCCGAGATCCCGCGGATGACCTACCGCGAGGCGATGGACCGGTTCGGGTCGGACAAGCCCGACCTGCGCTTCGGCGTCGAGCTCACTGAGCTGACGGAGTTCTTCGCCGACACGCCGTTCCGGGTGTTCCAGGCGCCCTACGTCGGCGCGGTGGTCATGCCCGGCGGCGGCTCCCAGCCGCGGCGCGCGTTCGACGCCTGGCAGGACTGGGCCCGCTCGCGGGGCTACCGGGGCCTGGCGTACGTGACCGTCGCCGAGGACGGCACGCTCGGCGGCCCGGTGGCCAAGAACGTCTCCGACGCCGAGCGCGAGGGCCTCGTGGCCGCCGTCGGCGCGAACCCGGGGGACTGCGTGTTCTTCGCCGCGGGCCCGCGCCGGTCCTCCCAGGAGCTGCTCGGCGCCGCGCGCAACGAGATCGCCCGGCGGCTGGAGCTCGTCGAGCCCGGCTCCTGGTCGTTCCTGTTCGTCGTCGACTTCCCGATGTTCGAGGAGACCGAGGACGGCGACTGGACGTTCATGCACCACCCGTTCACCTCGCCCACCCCGGAGTGGCGGGAGCGGTTCGCCGAGGACAAGGCCAACGCGCTGTCGGACGCCTACGACCTCGTCGTCAACGGCAACGAGCTGGCCAGCGGGTCGGTCCGGATCGCGGACCCGGAGCTGCAGGAGCGGGTGTTCGAGACCCTCGGGATGTCCCGCGAGGAGGCCCGCGAGCGCTTCGGGTTCTTCCTCGAGGCGTTCGCCTACGGCCCGCCGCCGCACGCCGGCGCCGCGCTCGGCTGGGACCGGCTGACCGCGCTGCTGGCCGGGGTCGAGTCGATCCGCGAGGTCATCGCGTTCCCGAAGACCGGCGCCGGCTACGACCCGCTGACCGGCGCGCCAACGCCGATCACCGACGCGCAGCGCAAGGAGGCGGGCATCGACGCCGTCGCCGACGAGCCCGCGCTGCCCGGCGAGCCCGGCGCCCCCGGCCCGAGCGACCCGACCAGGTGAGGGCCCGGCCGGGCCGGCTGCTCAGCCGGCCCGGTCGGCCACCTCGGGCGGCCAGACGACGCGGAAGCGCTCGAACACGACCTCGAGCGCGTCGTCCCAGGTCTGCCCCCGGGCCTGCTGCGTGCGGGTGAAGTAGCGCAGGTGGCCCTCGAGCCAGCTCGCGCGGGTGCGGTCGTCCTCGCCCTCGTCCCACGCGAAGGCGTCGTCGACGCTGTCGAGACGGCCGATGCGCAGCTCGGTGCTGCGCAGGACCACGCGCGGGCGGCCCTCGCCGTCGCAGGCGATCCAGTGCCCGCCGATGCGGGGCAGCGGCACGCCCTCGTACGCGAAGTCCGCGACCAGGGCCGCGGTGGCCCGCTTGGTGCCGGCGAGCACCAGCCCGACCAGCTCGTCGGCGAGCGCGCGGCTGTCGCCGAAGCGCTCGACGGGCGGCTCGTCCTCGGGCGGGCCGCCCCCCGGCCGGCTCGCGGTGTACTCCCGCCACATCGCGGCGGCCTCCTCGCGGCGCGGCGCGGCCGGTGCGTCGTCGGTGCTCACCGGCCCATCCTCGACGCGCCGGGTGCCGCGGCGGGAGACTGCGCGCGCACGGACGGAGGTCTGCGATGCGCGTGGTGGTCGCCGCGATGCCCTTCGCCGGCCACGCGGCGCCCATGGCCGCGCTGGCCGGGGAGCTGACCGCCCGCGGGCACGAGGTGGTCGCCTACACCGGCCGGCGGTACGCCGCGCGGTTCACCGCGGTCGGGGCGTCCTGGCTGCCGTGGGAGCGGGCGCCGGACTTCGACGACACCGACCTGCGCGCGACCTTCCCGCAGGTGGGCGACGGCCGCGGCATGCGCGCGGTGGCCACGAACCTCGAGCACGTGTTCCTGCGCACCGGCGCGGGCCAGGCGCGGGACGTCGAGGCCGCCGGGCCGGTGGACCTGCTGGTCAGCGACCAGCTGGCGCTGGGCTGCAGCCTGGTCGCCGAGCGCACCGGGACCCCGTGGGCGTCGGTGTCGCTGGTGCCGCTGTCGATGCCGTCGCGGGACCTCCCGCCGTTCGGCACCGGCCTGCTGCCCGGGCGCGGCCGGCTCGGGCGGGCCCGCGACGCCGCGCTGCGGGCGCTGGTGGCGCGCACGCTGGTGCGCCGCATCGACGCCGTCCTCACCGAGGTGCGCGCCGAGGCCGGCCTGCCGCCGGCGCGGTCCACGGCGCTGGAGGCGTTCGCCTCGCCGCAGCTGGTGCTCGCCCACGGCGTCCCCGAGCTCGAGCACCCGCGCAGCGACCTGCCCCGTCAGGTGCACTTCGTCGGGCAGCTCGCGCCGCCACCCGCCGGACGCGAGCCGCCGTCGTGGTGGCCGGGGCTGCTCGCCGACGGCCGCCCGGTCGTGCACGTCACCCAGGGCACCTACGACGTCGACCCGCGCGACCTGCTCCTCCCGGCCCTGCGCGGACTAGCCGGCGCCGACGTCGTGGTCGCGGCCGCCACCGGGTCCGGAGCGCTGCCGGCGGACGTCGTGCCGCCGAACGCGCAGCAGGCGGAGCTCCTCCCGTACGACCTGCTGCTGCCGCGGACGGCGGTGGTGGTCACCAACGGCGGCTGGGGCGGTGTGCTGGCGGCGCTCGGGGCCGGGGTGCCGCTGGTGGTGGCCGGCGGCACGCTCGACAAGCCGGAGATCGCCCGCCGGGTGGCCGCCTCCGGCGCCGGCGTCGACCTGCGCACCGGCCGACCCGCGCCGCGGCAGGTGGCCGCCGCGGTGGAGCGGGTGCTCGCCGACCCCTCCTTCCGCGCGCGGGCGGCGGCCGTGGCGGCGTCCCTGGCCCGGCACGGCGGGGCGGCGGCCGCCGCCGACCTGCTGGAACGGCTGGTCGCCGAGGGCGGTCCGGTGGAGCGCGCCGACGCCGACCCGTGGGGTGTCGGGGGAGCGGTCGCGGGAGGCCGGTCCTAGGGTGCGGCGCATGCCGCTGCGCGCCCGCACCCTGCTCGGTCCCGGCCCCTCCAACCCCTACCCGGAGGCGACGGTCGCCCTCGGGCAGCCGCTGCTCGGCCACCTCGACCCGGTGTTCCTCGGCGTCCTCGACGAGACCTCCGAGCGGCTGCGCACCGTCTTCGGCACGGCCAACCGGCGCACGCTGCCGCTGTCGGCGACCGGGTCGGCGGGGATGGAGGCGGCGTTCGTCAACACCGTGGGGCCGGGCGACGTCGTCGTCGTGGCGGTCAACGGGCTCTTCGGCGAGCGGATGGTCGACGTCGCGTCCCGGTGCGGCGCCGAGGTGGTGCGGGTCGACCACGAGTGGGGCTCGCCCGTGGACGCCTCCCGGGTCCTGGAGGCGCACCCCGCGCCGAAGCTGATCGCCGCCGTCCACGCGGAGACCTCGACGGGCGTGCTGTCGGACCTGGAGCCGCTCGCGGCCGGCAAGGGCGACGCGCTGCTGCTCGCCGACTGCGTGACCTCGCTGGGCGGCATCCCGGTGCGGCTGGACGACTGGGGCGTCGACCTCGCCTACGCCGGCTCGCAGAAGTGCCTGGGCGTCGCGCCCGGGCTGGCGCCGTTCACCATCTCCGACCGCGCGTGGGAGCGGCGGGTGGAGAAGCCGCGCAGCTGGTACCTCGACCTCGGCATGCTCGGTGGCTACGCGGGGGAGGCGGCCGGGTCGGGTGGCCGCACCTACCACCACACCGCGCCGACCGGGATGGTCGTGTCGCTGCACGCCGGGCTCGGCCGGATCCTCGACGAGGGCCTGGACGCGGTGCACGCCCGGCACGCCGAGGCCGGCCGGCTGCTGCACGAGGGCCTGCAGGAGATGGGCCTGGAGCTGTTCGCCGCGGAGGGGCACCGGCTGCCGGAGCTCACCACCGTGCGGGTGCCCGACGGCGTCGACTCCGCGGCCGTCCGCAAGGAGCTGCTCGAGCGCTACGACCTGGAGATCGGCGGCGGCGTCGGCGCGTACGCGGCCACGGTCTGGCGGATCGGGCTCATGGGCCACAACGCCCGCCCCGACACGGTCGCCCTGGTGCTCGCCGCGCTGCGCGAGGTCCTGGGCCGCTGAGCCGGCGCCGCGAGTCGACCATCGGGTGCGTGCACGCGCGGGCGGTGTGCCGGCGCGTGTCGCGTGCACGCTTCCGACGATCACGACGGCGCGGTGCCGGGACGCCAGCCGCGGCTGAGCAGCGCGCCGCGGGACCGCTCTACCACCACGGCCGGCCCGGACAGGTGCCGTCCGGCGAAGCGCAGCACCAGCCAGCCGTCGGCCGCCATGAGCGAGTAGCGGTCGACGTCGCGCCCGAACTGGCCGGTGTCAGCGTGCTGCCGGCCCTCGTACTCGACGGCCACCCGGTGGCGACGCCGTCCCGGGGATCGCGGTCACCGTGCTGCAGTCGGTGCTGCCGCCGTCGGTGTACGTGTCCGGCCTCGGCACCGCGCTGGTCTGGCTGCATGCCCTCCTGCCGGCGACGGCGCTGGTCGTTGTCGGCGTCCGGCCGGGAGCGCGGCTGGTGCTGTGGCCGGTCGTCGTGCTGGTCGCGTGGCTGGTCGGCCCGGCGCTGACCGCGGTGGCGTGGTGGGAACCGCTGCTGCGTCCCGGCACGGGCCTGCCGCGGACGCTCGGCGACGCGCTCGCGGGGGCGTGGCAGGTCTTCGGCCTGGCGGCGTCCCCTCTCGGCCGGGACTGGGGACCGTGGGTCGCCGCCGTGGTCCTGGCGGTGTTCGTGGCGGTGCTGCTCGACGGCCACCGCCGCGCCCAGGCGGGATCCGCCCCCGTGAGTTGATCATCGGGTCGTTGCCGCTGACACGTGCGGGCACGCCGGCGGGAGCGGCAACGAGACGATGATCGACTCCAGGCGGGGACGTCCACAGGCGCCGCGGTGTCCACAACCGTCCGTCACCGCCCGCCCGGCGCCGGCCCCGGCGGCACGGTCCCGCCATGGACGACGTCGAACTCCCGTTGGTCCACACCTGGTCGGAGGCACGCGCGGCCGGGGCGCGGCGGCGGCAGGTGGCCACGGACGGGCGACGGCTCACCCGCGGGCTCTACCTCTCCGCCGCCGCGGAGCAGAGCCTTCCAGCCCGCTGCCGCGCCTGGACCCGGCTGCTCCCCCCGGACGCCGCCTTCGGGCTGGGCACCGCGGCGGCCCTGCTCGGCGGGCACACTGACCCTCCACCTGAGGTCGAGGTCGTGTTGCGGCCCCGGCCGGTGCTGCCGCAGCGGCGCGGGCTGGCGGTGCACGTCCGGGACCTGCGCGCGGAGGACGTCACCGAGGTCGCGGGCCTGCGGGTCACCTCCGGTGCGCAGACCTTCCTCGACCTGGCGCCACGGCTCCCACCGGCTGAACTGGTCGCCGTGGGGGACGCGCTGCTCCGCGCCGGGCGCCTCGACGCGGCGGCGCTCGATCGACGCCTCGGCCGAGCCGGCCGGACCCGGGGCGTCGTCCGTGCGCGGGAGTGCGCGCCGCTGCTGTCCCCGGGCGCGATGTCCCGTCCGGAGTCGCTGCTGCGCTACTGGCTGGTGACCAGCGACCTGCCCGAGCCGCAGGTGCAGGTGCCGGTCCTCGACCGGTGGGGCCGGGTGGTCGCGCACGCCGACCTCGGGTACGCCGAGCACCGGCTGGTGATCGAGTACGAGGGCCGGCAGCACGCCGAGGCGGAGCAGTTCGGCCGCGACGTCGACCGGTACTCGCTGATGGCCGCTGGCGGGTGGCTGGTGCTGCGCTTCGCCGGACGGCACCTGGGCGGGCCCGCCGTCGTCGTCGAGCGCACGCGGCGGGCGCTGCTCAGCCGCGGGTGGCGCCCGGCGAGTTGATGACCGGGATGTTGCCGCCGACACGCGCGGGCACGCCGGCGCGCACGGCAACCAGCCGATGGTCGACTCAGAGTCGGCCCGGTCAGGAGCCGTTCAGGCGGGCCAGCTGGTCCCGGGTGAGCCCCAGGTCGGCCGCGGCGGCCGAGTCCTGGATGGACGCCGGCCGCGACGCGCCGGGGATGGGCACGACGACGTCGGCCTGGGCGAGGTGCCAGGCCAGCGTCACCCGGTACACCGACACGCCCAGCTCGGACGCGACCTCCGCGAACGCCGGCGCGGTGGCCGACAGCGACCCGGCCGCGGTCACACCGCCGAACGGGCTCCACGGCAGGAACGCGAGCCCGTGCGCCGCGCAGTGCTGCACCTCGCCGGCCGAGAACCGCCACCCCGGCGAGAACTGGTTCTGCACGGCCGCCAGCGCCGGGCCGACGATGGAGCGGGCGACGTCGATCTGCGCGACGTCGGCGTTGGAGATGCCGACCATCTGCACCAGGCCGTCGTCGGCGAGCTGCCGCAGCGCGCCCATCGAGTCCTCCCACGGCGTGTCCGGGTCGGGCCGGTGGTACTGGTACAGCCCGATCGCGTCCACGCCCAGCCGCCGCAGCGAGGCCTCGCACGCCCGCCGCAGGTGGGCCGGCGACCCGTCGAGCTCCCAGTCGGTGCCCCGCCGGGTGTGCCCGCCCTTGGTCGCCACGAGCACCTGCGAGGGATCGCCGCCCCAGGAGGCCAGCGCCTCGGCCACGAGCGTCTCGTTGTGCCCGAACTCGGACTCGTCGCGGGCGTAGGCGTCGGCGGTGTCGACCAGGGTCACGCCGGCGTCCAGCGCCGCGTGGACGACGGCGACCGCCTCCTCGCGGGTCGGCCGGTCGGTCTTGGTCGACAGGGGCATGGCCCCCAGGCCGATCGCGCTGACGGTGCGGTCTCCGATGCGTCGCTGCTGCACGGGGCTGTCGTGCCCCGCGGGTAGCGTCGCTACCCGTGACGAGCCTGTTCGACGAGCCGGCGGAGGCCGGGAGCGACGTCGTCGACCCGGGCGCGCCGCTGGCGGTGCGCATGCGCCCGCGCTCCCTCGACGAGGTCGTCGGCCAGTCCCACCTGCTCGGCCCGCGGGCGCCGCTGCGCCGCCTGGTGGAGGCCGACGAGCCGATGTCGCTGGTCCTCTACGGCCCGCCGGGCACCGGCAAGACGACGCTGGCGCACGTCATCTCACTGGCCACCAAGCGGCAGTTCGTGCAGCTGTCGGCGCTCGACGCCGGCGTCAAGGAGGTCCGGGCGGTCATCACCGCGGCCAAGCGGGAGCTCACCTACGCCGGCCGGCGCACCGTGCTGTTCATCGACGAGGTGCACCGGTTCTCCAAGACCCAGCAGGACTCGCTGCTGTCGGCCGTCGAGGACCGCATCGTCAGCCTGATCGCCGCCACCACCGAGAACCCGTTCTTCTCCGTCGTCAGCCCGCTGCTGTCCCGCAGCCTCGTGCTCGCGCTGCAGCCGCTGTCCGACGACGACGTCCGCACGCTGCTGCACCGGGCGCTGACCAGCGACCGCGGGCTCGGCAGGGCGCTCACGCTGAGCCCCGAGGCCGAGGAGCACCTCGTGCGCGTGGCCGGCGGCGACGGGCGCAAGGCGCTGACCGCGCTGGAGTCCGGCGCGGGTGCTGCGCGGGCCGCAGGTGCGGCCGAGATCGACCTGGTCACCCTGGAGACCGCCGTCGCGCAGGCGGCGGTGCGCTACGACCGCCAGGGCGACATGCACTACGACGTCGCCAGCGCGCTGATCAAGTCGATCCGCGGCAGCGACGTCGACGCCGCGCTGCACTACCTCGCCCGCATGGTGGTGGCGGGGGAGGACCCGCGGTTCATCGCCCGCCGGCTGGTCATCTCCGCCAGCGAGGACATCGGCATGGCCGACCCGACGGCGCTGCAGACCGCGGTCGCCGCCGCGCAGGCGGTGCAGCTCATCGGCATGCCCGAGGGGCACTTCCCGCTGGCGCACGCCGTCGTCCACCTGGCCACCGCCCCCAAGTCGAACGCGGTCACGGTGGCGATCGGCGAGTCGGTGGCCGACGTCCGCGCGGGCCTGGGCGGGCCGGTCCCGGCCGGCCTGCGCGACGCCCACTACGCCGGGGCCAAGAAGCTGGGCCACGGGTCGACCTACGTCTACCCGCACGACGCGCCCGACGGGATCGTGCCGCAGCAGTACCCGCCCGACGGGCTGGTCGGCCGCGACTACTACCGGCCTACACCCCGCGGCGCGGAGGCGGGCATCGGCGCCCGCCTGGGCAAGCTCCGGGCGATCGTCCGCCGGCACCCGCGGGAGAGCCGGGGCGCGGACCGGGCGGGCCGCGGCGCCTGACGGGCCGGCGTCGTCCGGCGCACCCGATGGGCGCCGGAGGCCGCGACTACTGTTGCCACGCCGGTCGTTGCCGACCACGCCGGCCGCCGACGGAGAAGAGGAGACGCCGCGTGTCCGCAGGAGAGTGGGCCGGACTGATCGCCGCCCTGGCGCTGGTGCTGCTGGTGCTGCTGCTGGCCGTCCCGCTGCTGAAGCTGGGACGCACCCTGGACGAGGCCACGCTGACCATCCGGCAGACCCGGGAGGAGAGCCGGCCGATCCTCACCCAGGCGCAGACGACGATCGCCCAGGTCAACAGCAACCTCGAGCGGGTCGACGACATCACCGGCAACGCGGCGAACGTGTCGAGCAACGTCGCGGCGCTGACCAGCGTCGTCGCCGCCACCGTGGGCAGCCCGCTGATCAAGGTCGCCGCGTTCAGCTACGGCGTCCGCAGCGCGACGAGGAAGCGCCGCGAGGGCCAGGCGATCGCCGAGGCCGCCGCCCGTGACAAGGCCGAGCGCCGCGCGCGCCGCGCCGCCCGGCGGGCCGCCTGATGCGCCGGCTGTTCTGGCTGGCGATGGGCATCACCATCGGCGCGCTCGTCGTCCGCAAGCTGTCCCGGGCCGCGGAGAAGCTCACCCCGCAGGGCATCGCCGGCGCGCTGGTCGAGGGCCTGCGCGACCTCGCCGACGCGATCGGCGAGTTCGGCGCCGACGTGCGCGCCGCGGCCGCGGCCCGCGAGGAGGAGCTGCGCTCCGGCACCGGGCTCGACGCGCCGCTGCCCGAGCGCGACACGACCCAGCTCCAGCTCCCCGGGCGACGCGGCGCCCACGCCGCCGACCGCTGAGCACCCACCCCGCGGGGGCCGCCCCCGCCACCCTGCCCCTGTCGCCGGAGACCGAGTAGGCCATGCAGACCGCCGAGATCCGCCGCCGCTTCCTGCAGCACTTCGAGCAGCGCGGCCACACCGTCGTCCCCAGCGCCTCGCTGGTGTCGCCGGACCCCTCCCTGCTGTTCACCGTCGCCGGCATGGTGCCGTTCATCCCGTACCTGACCGGCCGCGAGCCCGCGCCGTTCCCGCGGGCCACCAGCGTGCAGAAGTGCGTGCGCACCCTCGACATCGAGGAGGTGGGCAAGACCACCCGCCACGGCACGTTCTTCCAGATGAACGGCAACTTCTCCTTCGGGGACTACTTCAAGGAGGGGGCGATCCAGCACGCCTGGGACCTGGTCACCGGGCGGGTGGAGGACGGCGGGCTGGGCTTCGACCCCGACCGCATCTGGGTCACCGTCTACCTCGACGACGACGAGGCCGCCGACGCCTGGCACCGCATCGCCGGGCTGCCGCTCGAGCGCATCCAGCGGCTGGGCAAGAAGGACAACTACTGGCACACCGGCGCCGACGGCCCCGGCGGCCCGTGCTCGGAGATCTACTTCGACCGCGGCCCCGCGTACGGCCCCGACGGCGGCCCGCTGGTCGACACGGCCGGTGACCGGTTCCTGGAGATCTGGAACCTCGTCTTCATGCAGTACGAGCTCACCGACGTCCGGAGCAAGGAGGACTTCCGGATCGTCGGGGAGCTGCCGAAGAAGAACATCGACACCGGCATGGGCCTGGAGCGGGTGGCCTTCCTGCTGCAGGGCGTCGACAACATGTACGAGATCGACGAGGTGGCGCCGGTGCTGCGCCGCGCCGCCGACCTCGCCGGCGTCACCTACGGCAAGGACCACGACGCCGACGTCCGGCTGCGCGTGGTCGCCGACCACGTCCGCAGCGGCCTGATGCTCATCGGCGACGGCGTCACCCCCGGCAACGAGGGCCGCGGCTACATCCTCCGCCGGCTGCTGCGCCGCGCGGTCCGCTCGATGCGGCTGCTCGGCGTCGACGCCGCCACGCTGCCCGAGCTGCTGCCGGTCTCCCGCGACGCGATGGGCGCGAGCTACCCCGAGCTGGTCACCGACTTCGACCGCATCTCCGCCGTCGCCTACGCCGAGGAGGAGGCGTTCCGCCGCACCCTCGCCTCGGGCACCGCGCTGTTCGACACCGCCGTCGCGCGGGCCAAGGCCGCCGGGACGCCGTCGCTGTCGGGGGAGCAGGCGTTCTCCCTGCACGACACCTACGGCTTCCCGATCGACGTCACCCTCGAGATGGCCGCCGAGCAGGGCGTGACCGTCGACGAGGACGGCTTCCGGGCGCTCATGCAGCAGCAGCGCGACCGGGCCCGCGCCGACGCCCGCGCCAAGCGCACCGGCTCGGTCGACGTCCTGGCCTACCGCCGGCTGCTGGCCGACCACGGCCCCACCGACTGGCGGGCCTACTCCACCCTGCGCACCGACTCCCGCGTGCTCGGCCTGGTCGCCGACCTCGCCGCGGAGGAGGGTGCCCCGGCCGCGCCGGCCGGGCCGGGCGAGGTCACCCGCGTGGTCCTGGACCGGACGCCGTTCTACGCCGAGTCCGGCGGCCAGGTCGCCGACGCCGGCACCCTGACCTGGGACGGCGGCCGCGCCGAGGTGCTCGACGTGCAGCGGCCGGTCAAGGGCCTGGTCGTGCACCAGGTCCGGGTCCTCGAGGGCGAGCTGGCCGAGGGCGCGGAGCTCACCGCCGAGGTGGACCGCGAGTGGCGGCTGTCGGCCTGCCAGGCGCACTCGGGCACGCACGTGGTGCACGCCGCGCTGCGCCAGGTGCTCGGCCCGCAGGCGCTGCAGTCGGGCTCCTACAACCGCCCGGGCTACCTGCGGCTGGACTTCGCCTGGCAGGGGGCGCTCACCCTGCAGCAGCGGCACGACATCGAGGACGTCGCCAACGCGGCCGTGCGCGCCGACCACCGGGTCACCGCCACCTACATGACGCTGCCCGAGGCGCAGGCGATCGGCGCGCTGGCGCTGTTCGGCGAGACCTACGGCGAGCAGGTGCGCGTCGTCGAGATCGGCGGCCCCTGGTCGCGCGAGCTGTGCGGTGGCACGCACGTCGCCGGCTCGGCGCAGATCGGCACGCTCGCGCTGACCGGCGAGTCGTCGGTCGGCTCGGGCGCGCGGCGCGTGGAGGCCGTCGTCGGCCTCGAGGGCTTCCGCTACCTGGCCCGCGAGCGCGACCTGGTGCGCCAGCTCGGCGAGCTGCTCAAGTCGCCCACCGACGGGCTGGTCGACCGGGTCGGCGGCATCCTGTCCCGGCTGCGCGACGTGGAGCGGGAGGTCGCCGACCTGCGCGCCCAGCAGACCCAGGCCGCGGCCGGTCAGCTGGCGGCGGGCGCGACGGACGTCGGCGGGGTCGCCGTCGTCACCGCGGCGCCGGCCGGCCTGTCCGGCGGTGACCTGCGCACCCTCGCCCTGGACGTCCGCGGGCGGCTCGGCGAGCGCCCCGCGGTCGTCTTGCTGGCCTCGGAGTCGGGGGGCAAGGTGGCTCTGGTCGCAGCACTGAACCCCGCCGCCCAGCAGCGCGGGTTGTCCGCCAGCGACGTGCTGCGTGCCGCGGCGGCCCCGGTCGGGGGCCGCGGTGGTGGCAAGCCCGACGTCGCCCAGGGCGGCGGCACGGACCCGGGCGGCATCCCCGCCGCCCTGCAGGCCGGCGAAGAGGCGGTCGCGACCGCCACAGGGAGGTGAGCGGAGTGCCCGAGCAGCGCCCCGACGAGACCGGTCCGGTGGGGGAGCGGCGCGTGCAGGGCCGCCCGGCGGTGCCGCCGTCGCGGCCCCGGCAGACCCCGCCCCCGGCGCAGCAGCCGGTGCACCACCGCACCGAGCAGATCGACCTGCGTGCCGGCTTCCCGCCGGTGCGCAACGAGACCACCGAGATCGACCTGTCCCAGGGGCTGCCCGCGGGGCTGCCGCTGCCGCCGCGCCGGTCCCGCCAGGGCCGCCGGCTCGGGCTCGACGTCGGCACGGTGCGGATCGGCGTCGCGCTGTCGGACCCCACCGGCACGCTGGCCAGCCCGCTGGAGACCGTGGAGCGCCGCCGCGACGGCGGCGACCTCGACCGGATCGCCGCCCTCGTCGAGGAACACGAGGTGACAGAGGTGATCGTGGGGGAGCCGAGGCACCTGTCGGGTGCGTCGGGCGCCTCCGCCCGGGAAGCGCGTGCCTACTCTCGGTCACTCGCCGGGCGCATCGGCAGCGTGCCCGTGCACCTCGTCGACGAGAGGCTCTCCACCGTGACCGCAGCCGGTTCCCTGCGGGCCAACGGGCTCGACAGCCGCGCCCAGCGTCCCGTGATCGACCAGGCCGCCGCCGTGGTCATCCTCCAGGCGTACCTCGACGCCCAGCGGGGGCGCTCATGACCGAGCTCGCGAGGTCGTGCAAGGGCACAGCACCGGTGGGCACCGGTACGCCGAGCGTCAGCGAGGTGTGCCGGTGACCGGTCCGGTCCCGCCGTACGGGCGGGGCCTCCCCGGCATGCCGGACGTCCCGGCGCCCCCCGCGGGTGCCTGGCCGGCCGGCCCGCAGACGACACGGCTGCCCCTCGGCCCCGGCCCGGCCCGTCCCGGCACCCCGTCCCGCGCCGGCCTGCTGGACCGCGACGTCCGGCCGGTGACCGCCGGCCGGCACGCCGCCCCGGACGACGCGGACGCCGGCGCCGGGGGCGGCGCGCCCGAGGACGACCGCACCGGCCCGCTGCCCGGCGACAGCCAGCCCGTGCCGCCGCTGCCCGGCGTCCCGCCGCGGCCGTCCGGCCCGTGGTCGAAGCTCGCCCGCCGCAACGAGACCACCGACCCCGACGACGCGCCCACCGTGGCCGCGGCCGCCGTCGGCCCGCACGACGAGCCCGCCGACGACGAGGACCCCACCGGCGGCCTCGAGGTCCTCGGCGCCGGCAGCGCGGACCGCCCCCGCCGGCGCGGCCGGCGCGCCCGCGACGAGGCCGAGGAGCACGGGCACGCCGCCGTCTTCGGCGACGACCCCGACGAGACCGGCTCCGCCGACCTCCACGACGGCGACCTGCACGACGGCGACCTGCACGACGGCGACCTGCACGACGGCGACCTGCACGACGGCGACCTGCACGACGGCGACCTCTACGACGACCACGAGGCCGCACCCGCGCCCCGCCGGCGCTCCGGCCGCCGCCGCAGCCCGCTGGCCAACGTCCTGGCGCTGCTGGTCCTCGCCGGGCTCGTCGCCGGCATCGTCTTCGGCGGCAGGGCCCTCATCGGCCTGGTCAACCCTGAGGCCGAGGACTACGCCGGCGCGGGCACCGGCAGCGTCGAGGTGCGCGTCGGCGAGGGCGACACCCTCAGCGACATCGCCCGCACCCTCGTCGACGCCGACGTCATCGCCTCCTCCGAGCCGTTCGTCGACGCCGCCGAGGCGAACGCGGCGGCGACCGGCATCCAGCCCGGCGTCTACGAGCTGCGGTCGCAGATGAGCGGCCAGGCCGCCCTCGACCTGCTGCTCGACCCGGCCGCCCGGCAGGTCTCGCGGGTCACCGTCCCCGAGGGCTCCACGCTCGCGGGCACGCTGCAGCGGATCTCCGAGGCGACGGGCACGCCGATCGAGGAACTCCAGGCGGCGGCCGCCGACCCGGCCGCGCTGGGCCTGCCGGCCTACGCGAACGGGCAGCTCGAGGGCTTCCTGTTCCCGGCCACCTACGACGTCGAGCCCGACGACACCGCCGTCGACGTGCTGCGCGCGATGGTCTCCCGGTTCACCGACACGGCGGCCGACGTGCAGCTCGAGCAGCGGGCCGCCGCGGCCGGGCGCTCGGTGTACGACGTCGTCGTCGTCGCCTCGATGATCGAGCGGGAGACCAAGGTCGACGACGAGCGGGTGGACGTCGCGCAGGTCGTCTACAACCGCCTGTCGCAGGGCATCCCGCTCGGGATCGACGCGACGCTGGCCTACGGGCTCGGCAAGAACGGCAACGACCTCACCGTCACCGACCTGCAGACCGACAGCCCGTACAACACGCGGACCCGGGCCGGCCTCCCGCCGACGCCGATCGCGGCGCCCGGTGAGGCGAGCCTGGAGGCGGCGCTGGCGCCGACGACCGGGGACCTCCTGTACTACGTGCTGGAGTCCCCGGACGGGCGGCACTTCTTCACCGCCAGCTACGACGAGTTCCTGGCGGCCCGCCAGCGGTGCGCCGACGCCGGCCTCGGGTGTGGTGGCTGACCGGCCCGTGCCCGCACCGGCCCCGCCCGGCCGGGCGGCCGTCGTCGGCCGCCCGGTCGGGCACTCGCTCTCCCCGCTGCTGCACCGCGCCGCCTACGCCGCGCTCGGCCTGACCGGCTGGACCTACGACGCGCTCGACGTGGGCGCCGAGGACCTGCCCGACCTGGTCGCCGGCCTCGGCCCGGAGTGGCGGGGGTTCTCGGTGACCATGCCGTGCAAGCAGGCGGCGGTCGCCGTCGCCGACGCCGTCGAGCCGCTGCCCCGGCTGCTGGGCGCGGCGAACACCCTCGTGCACACCGACGCCGGCTGGCGGGCGGAGAACACCGACGCACACGGCGTCGGCATGGCGCTGCAGGCCGGCGGCGTCGAGCGGGTCTCCCACGCGGCGATCGTCGGCGCGGGCGGGACGGCCGCGGCCGCCGCCGTCGCGCTGGCCGAGCTCGGCGCGGAGTCGGTCGACGTGCTGGTCCGCGACCCGTCCCGCGCCGCCGACGTCACCCGGGTGCTCGGGGTCCTGGGGGTGGAGGCCGTGGTCCGGGTCCTGGAGCCCGGCCCGGTCGAGGCACCGGTCGTCGTCAGCACCGTGCCGATCGGCGCGCACCGGGACCTCGCGGGCCTCGGCTGGCACGCCGGGCAGACGGTGCTCGACGTGCTCTACGCGCCGTGGCCCACGCCGGTGGCCGCCGCGGCCGACCGGGCCGGCGCCACGGTGGTCAGCGGCATCGAGATGCTGTTCTGGCAGGCCACGGTGCAGGTCGAGCTGATGACCGGGCTGCCCGCGCCGCTGGGCCCCATGCGCGCCGCGCTGGACGCCCGCTGAGCCCTCCCGTCCCGCGCGAGCTGCTGCTGGCGGCCGCCGTCCTGGCCGCCGCGGCGCTCGGCCCGCCGCTGGCGCGCGCCGCCGTCCGGCTGGCCGGCCGGGACCCCGCGGCGCGGGCCACGCCCGCCCGCGCCCTGCTCAGCGCGCTCGTCCTCGTCCTGCTGCTGTGCGGCGCGGTGCTGCTCACCGGCGCCCGCCCGGCGACCGCCGCCTACGCCTGGGCCGCCGGCGCCGCCGTCGTCCTCGCCCAGGTCGACCTCGCCGTCCACCGGCTGCCCGACCGGGTCACGCTCCCGGCCGCGGCCGTGTGCGCCGCCGCCCTGCTCGCCGACGCCGCCCTGCTCGGCACCTGGCCCGCGCTGCTGCGGGCGCTGCTCGCCGCGGCCGCGGCCGGCGGGATCGCGCTGCTCGCCGCCCTGGCCGGGCCGTCGGGGCTGGGCCTCGGCGACGTCAAGCTGCTCGCGCTGCTCGGGCTGCTGCTGGGCTGGGCCGGCTGGGGCGTGCTGCTCGCGGGGGTGTTCCTCGGCCTGCTCGCCGGTGCCGCCGCCTCGCTCGTCCTGGTGGCGACCGGCCGGGCCGGCTGGGACACGCCCGTCGCGTTCGGCCCGCCGCTGCTGCTCGGCGCGGTCCTCGCCCTGGTGGTCGAGGGGCCGCTGGCGTGACGACACCGACTGGCAGAATCGGCGCCATGTTGCGCTGGCTGACCGCCGGTGAGTCGCACGGCCAGCAGCTCACCGCCATCCTCGAGGGCCTGCCCGCCGGCGTGCGGGTGCAGACCTCCGACCTCGACGTCGACCTGGCCCGCCGCCGGCTGGGCCACGGCCGGGGCGCGCGGATGTCCTTCGAGCAGGACGTCGTCACCCTCACCGGGGGCGTCCGGCACGGGCTGACCATGGGGGGGCCGATCGCGGTCCAGGTGGGCAACACCGAGTGGCCCAAGTGGACGACGGTCATGTCGGCCGACCCGGTCGACCCCGCGGTGCTCGAGGGGCAGGCCCGGAACGCGCCGCTGACCCGGCCGCGGCCCGGCCACGCCGACCTCGCCGGCATGCAGAAGTACGGCTTCGACGACGCCCGCCCGGTGCTGGAGCGGGCCAGCGCCCGCGAGACCGCCGCCCGGGTGGCGCTCGGCGCCGTCGCGAAGGCGTTCCTGCGGCAGGCGCTCGGCGTCGAGGTGGTCAGTCACGTCGTCGCGATCGGCCCGGTCACCGTCCCCGACGGCGTGCTGCCCGGCCCGCAGGACAACCCGCGCATCGACGAGGACCCGGTGCGCTGCGCCGACCCGGCCACCAGCGAGGCGATGGTCGCCGAGGTCGACGACGCCCGGAAGAACGGCGACACGCTCGGCGGCGTCGTCGAGGTCGTCGTCCACGGGCTGCCGCCGGGCCTGGGCAGCCACGTGCACTGGGACCGCCGCCTCGACGCCCGGCTGGCCGCGGCGCTCATGGGCGTGCAGTCGGTCAAGGCGGTGGAGGTCGGCGACGGCCTGGAGACCGCCCGCCGCCGGGGCTCGGTGGCCCACGACGAGATCGTCAGCGAGGACGGCCGGCTGCGCCGGGTCACCGACCGCGCCGGCGGCATCGAGGGCGGCATGACCAACGGCGAGGCGCTGCGCGTGCGCGCGGCGATGAAGCCGATCTCCACGGTGCCGCGGGCGCTGGCCACCGTCGACGTCGCCACCGGGGACGCCGCGGTCGCGATCAACCAGCGCAGCGACGCCTGCGCGGTGCCCCGCGGGGCGGTGGTGATGGAGGCGATGGTCGCGCTGGTGCTCGCCGACGCCGCGCTGGAGAAGTTCGGCGGCGACTCGGTGGCCGAGACCCGCCGCAACGCGCAGGCCTACCTCGACGCGCTCCCGTACCGGTGACGCGGCCCGTCCTCGTCCTCGTCGGCCCGCCGGCGTCGGGCAAGACGACCGTCGGGACGGCGGTGGCGACCGCGCTGGGACTGCCGTTCCGGGACACCGACGCCGACGTCGAGGCCGCCGCCGGCACCAGCGTCGCCGACCTGTTCGTCACGCACGGCGAGCCGCACTTCCGGGCGCTGGAGGAGCAGGCGGTCGCCCGCGCGCTCGGCGAGCACGACGGCGTCCTCGCGCTCGGCGGCGGCGCGGTGCTCAGCGCCGCCACCCGCGAGTCGCTGGTCGGCTACGGCCGCGCCGGCGGCACCGTCGTCCACCTCGACGTCGACGTCCCCTCGGCCGCCCGCCGGGCCGGCCTGTCCCGGGACCGCCCGCTGCTGGCGGTCAACCCGCGGGCGATGCTGCGCACCCTGCTCGAGCAGCGCGCCCCGCTCTACGCGGAGGTCGCCACCGTGGTCGTGCCCACCGCCGGCCGCACGCCGGAGGACGTCGTCGCGGACGTGCTGTCCGCCCTGCCCGCCGGGAGCGCCCGGTGAGGCGCGTGACCGTCCCGGGCGAGAAGCCCTACGACGTCGTCATCGGGCCGGGCGCGCAGGCCGAGGTGGGCCTGCTGCTCGCCGGGACGCCCAAGGCCGCGGTCGTGCACAGCCCGCCGCTGGCCGCGCTCGCCGGCGCCGCCGTCGAGACGCTGCAGACCGCCGGGGTGGCCGCCGAGGCCGTCGTCGTGCCCGACGGCGAGGCGGCGAAGACCGCCGCGGTCGCCGCGGCCGCCTGGGAGGAGTTCGGCCGGCTCGGGCTGACCCGCTCGGACGCCGTCGTCGGCGTCGGCGGGGGAGCGGTCACCGACCTCGCCGGGTTCCTCGCCGCCACGTGGACCCGCGGCGTCCGCGTGGTGCACCTGCCGACCAGCGTGCTCGGCATGGTCGACGCCGCGGTGGGCGGCAAGACCGGCATCAACACCGGCGCCGGCAAGAACCTCGTCGGCGCGTTCCACCCGCCGGCCGGCGTCCTCGCCGACACCGACGTGCTCGCCGGGCTCCCGGAGGCGGAGTTCCGCGCCGGGATGGCCGAGGTGGTCAAGTGCGGGTTCATCGCCGACGGCACGATCCTCGACCTGCTCGCCGCCGACCCCACGGGCCGGCGCGACACCGGGGAGCTCGTGGAGCGGGCCGTGCGGGTCAAGGCCGACGCGGTGGGCCAGGACCTGTTCGACACCGGCGTCCGCGAGTACCTCAACTACGGGCACACCCTCGGCCACGCCATCGAGCGGGTCGAGGACTTCCGCTGGCGGCACGGCGAGGCGGTCGCCGTCGGGCTGGTCTTCGCCGCCGAGCTCGGCGCGCAGGCCGGCCTGCTCCCCCGCGCGGAGGCCGACCGGCACCGCGAGCTGGTGGCGGCGATGGGCCTGCCGACCCGCTACCGGGGTGACTGGGCGGCGCTGCAGGCGGTGATGCGCGTGGACAAGAAGGCCCGCGGGGCGACGCTGCGGTTCGTCGTCCTCGACGGCATCGGCAACCCGACGATCCTGACCGACCCCGAGCAGGCGTGGCTGGACGCGGCGTGGGCCGCAGTGGCGGAGGCAGCGTGACGATCCAGGTCCTCAACGGCGCCAACCTGGGCCGGCTCGGCACCCGCGAGCCCGAGGTCTACGGCACGACGACGTACGCCGAGCTTGTGGCGATGGTCGAGGAGGCCGCCGCCGGGCTCGGGCTCGCCGTGCGGGTGCGGCAGACCGACTCCGAGGCCGAGCTGCTCGGCTGGGTGCACGAGGCGACCGACGCCGGTGACCCGGTCGTGGTCAACCCGGGCGGCTGGTCGCACACCTCGGTGGTGCTGCACGACGCGCTGGCCGCGGTGACGGCACCGGTCGTGGAGGTGCACATCTCGAACATCCACCGGCGCGAGGAGTTCCGGCACCACTCCTACGTCTCCCGCGTCGCCGACGGCGTCATCGCCGGGCTCGGCGTCCAGGGCTACGAGCTGGCGCTGCGGTACCTGGCGGCGAAGGGGGTCTCGTGAGCAGGGCGGCCGAACGGCGGGAGCGGCTGCGGGCGACCGCCGCCGAGCGCGGGCTGGACGCCGTCCTGGTGACCGACCTGCTCAACGTCCGCTACCTGACCGGGTTCACCGGGTCCAACGGCGCGCTGCTGCTGCGCACCGAGGGGGCCGACCTGTTCGGCACCGACGGCCGGTACACGACCCAGGCCGGCACCCAGGTGCCCGACGTCGAGCTGCTGGTCGACCGCGGCACCGTCCCGGCCCTCGCGCAGGAGGCGGTGCGCCGCGGCGCGGGCCGGATCGGCTACGAGAGCCACGTGGTCACCGTCGACGGGCTGGCCCAGCTCGAGCGGGTGCTCGCCGACGCCGCGGCCGGCGGGACCGTGCCGGAGCTGGTGTCGGTCCGCCGCGCGGTCGAGGAGTTGCGCGCGGTCAAGGACGACGACGAGGTCGCCGCGCTGCGCCGGGCGTGCGCGGTCGCCGACCAGGCGCTGGCCGAGCTCGCCTCCGAGGGCGCGCTGCGGCCCGGGCGCACCGAGCTGGAGGTCGGCCGGGAGCTCGACGCCCGCATGCTGGCACTGGGCGCCGAGGCGCCGTCGTTCGAGACGATCGTGGCCACCGGCGCGAACTCCGCGATCCCGCACCACCGGCCCGACCGCTCGGTGCTGGCCGGCGGCGACCTCCTCAAGCTCGACTTCGGCGCGACCGTCGACGGCTACCACTCCGACATGACCCGCACGCTGGTGCTCGGGCACGCCGCCGACTGGCAGCGCGAGGTGTACGCGCTGGTGGCCGAGGCGCAGGCGGCCGGGCGGGCGGCGCTGGCGGTCGGGGCCGACGTCGTCGCCGTCGACGCCGCCTCCCGCGACGTCATCGCGGCGGCCGGGCACGCCGACCACTTCACCCACGGCCTGGGGCACGGGGTGGGCCTGGAGATCCACGAGGCGCCGGGCATCGGCCCGCTGGGCGCGGGTAGTCTGGCCGCCGGCATGGCCGTCACCGTGGAGCCGGGGGTCTACCTCCCCGGGCACGGCGGTGTCCGGATCGAGGACACGCTCGTCGTCACGGCGGACGCGCCCGAGTTGTTGACCCTCACGAGCAAGGAACTGCTGGTCCTCTAGATGGCTACCACCAACGACCTCAAGAACGGCATGGTCCTCAACCTCGACGGCCAGCTGTGGTCCGTCACCGAGTTCCAGCACGTCAAGCCCGGCAAGGGCGGCGCGTTCGTGCGGACGACGCTGAAGAACGTGCTCTCGGGCAAGGTCGTCGACCGCACCTTCAACGCCGGCACCAAGGTCGACACGGCCACCGTCGACAAGCGGAACATGACCTACCTGTACCGCGAGGGCAACGACTTCGTCTTCATGGACGGCGACACCTTCGAGCAGATCTACGTCCCGTCCGAGACCGTCGGCAGCGGCGCGGCCTACCTGCTCGACAACACCGAGGTCGTCGTCGCGGTGCACGAGGGCACCCCGCTCTACGTCGAGCTGCCGGTGACCATGGAGCTCGTCGTCCAGCACACCGACCCGGGCCTGCAGGGCGACCGCTCCACCGGCGGCACCAAGCCCGCCACCCTCGAGACCGGCGCGCAGATCAACGTGCCGCTGTTCGTCAACACCGGCGACAAGCTCAAGGTCGACACCCGCGACGGCCGGTACCTCGGCCGCGCCAACTGACGCACCCCTCCGAGCCATGGCTGCCCGCACCAAGGCGCGCAAGCGCGCCGTCGACGTCCTCTACGAGGCGGACCTGCGGGGCACCGACCCGGTGGAGCTGCTGCGCGAGCGGATCGCCGACCCCTCGCCGCCCGTCCCCGACCACGCCGTCCGGCTGGTCGAGGGCGTGGCGGCGCACCAGGCGCGCATCGACGAGCTGATCGGGCAGCACGCCCGCGGCTGGTCGCTCGAGCGCCTCCCCGACGTCGACCGCGCGATCCTGCGTATGGCGGTGTTCGAGCTGCTCTGGGCCGACGACGTGCCCGACGCCGTCGTCATCGACGAGGCCGTGGAACTCGCCCGCGCGCTGTCCACCGACGACTCGCCGGCCTACGTCAACGGCGTGCTCGGCGCCATCCTCGACGCCGAGGTCCCCACCGGCTGACCCGGCCGGCCGGTCGCGCGGCGGCGGGCCGAGGTCGCCGCCGGCGGTCGGACCTCAGCCGCGGGTGACCGTGAACGCCACCCGGCCGTCCGCGACCTCCGTGCAGGTCAGCTGCAGCCCGCCCGCCGAGGTCGTCCGCCCCACCGTGCAGGAGACGTCCCGGTCCTCGACCCGGAGGGTCGCCCGGTCGCCGTCGGTCCCGGTGAGCCCGATCGTCGTCCCGAGCACGTGGGCCCGGGCGCCGCTCCCTCCCAGCGTCACCGAGCAGGAGTCCCCGGAGCACGACACCAGGCTCACGGACCCGGAGCCTCCTCCCACGGCCGCGCTGACGCCGATCGAGCTCAGCCACCCGGACAGCGGACCGGCAGGACCGGCGGAGCTGCTCCAGGAGAACGAGCCGCACACCAGGAGCAGCGCCGAGAGCAGGACGGGGAACCGACTCTCCACGGGTACCTCCGGACGGTCGTGGGGTGGTCGTCGGGACGCCGCCGGCGGGCGACGCACCCCTCGTCGCGCCATCCCAGCACGTCGCGGCGGCGCAGGGTGCGGTCCCCGGACCGGTCCCGTGGTCCCTGGCCGCACCTCGGTGGTGCCGACCGGCTGCGTCCGTGGTGCCCGCCCGCTGGTGCGGGACGGCCGGGGACGACACGGTGCCCGGGACCGGGGCGCGCCCGCACCGGCGGACCGGACTACTCCACGAACCGCACGCGGAACGAGACGGGCCACAGCTTGCCGGTGAGCAGGTACTCGTCGTCGCCCAGGGCGGCGATGCCGTTGAGGACCGCGTTGGCGTCCGCGCGCTGCTCCTGGTCGAGCAGGCCGGCGGCGTCGACCAGCGCGGTCACCCGCCCGCTCGCCGGGTCGATGCGGACGAGGACGTCGGACTGCCACACGTTCGCCCAGACCTGTCCGTCGACGCACTCCAGCTCGTTGAGCTGGGTCACCGGCTCGTCGTCCAAGGTGACGGCGACCGAGCCGGTCTCGGCGAAGGTGACGGGGTCGTGGAAGCGCAGCTGGTCCGTGCCGTCGCTGCGCACGAGGCGGGTCCCGTCGAAGCACAGCCCCCAGCCCTCGCCCTCCAGCGGCACCTCCTGCCGGAGGGTGAGGGTGGCCCGGTCCCACTCGAGCACCACCCCGTCCTGCCAGGTCAGCTGCCAGATGCGGTCGTCGACCACCGTGATGCCCTCGCCGAACAGCCGGCCGGGGAGCGGCGCGGACCGCCGCACCTCGCCGGTCGCGGGGTCGACCTCGCGCAGCTGGGACCGGCCCGCGAGCCCGGTGCCCTCGTAGAGGGCGCCCTCGTGCACCTCGAACCCCTGGGTGAAGGCCGACGGGTCGTGCGGCACCTCGGCCAGGACCTCCGGCCGCAGCACCGGCACCGGGAGGTCGGGGTCGGTGACCACGGCGTTCCGGGCCCGGACCGACTCCCCGTAGACGGAGACGTCCGCGCTGTCCCGTGCCGAGCAGGCGGGCAGCAGCGCGACGGCGAGGACGACGGCGGCCAGGGCCCGGCGGCGGATGCCACGGTTCATCGAGCGGTCACGATCCGTTCGGGTCGGTCGGGTCACAGGGGTCGCCGAGTCATGGGTCGTTCGGTCACAGGGCCACCAGGCCACCGCCACCGGGTCACCGGGTCGCCGGGGGTGCGTCGACGGGGGACCGCCGGCGGACCCGGCCGGCGACCCGGGACGGCCCGGAGCCGCAGAGACTACGAACCGGCCGGCGGGTCCGGAAGGGACGGCTCCCGTAGATGCGTGCCCGTTCCCTGCAGTACGTACCGCACGGAACCGGCACCGTGGTGGACGGAGCCTGGGACCGGGATCCGGCTCGGCCCAGATCGGTGGTGGCCACTGATGCCGCCGTCCGTGCCGCAGCCCGAGACTTTCGCCTGCCGATCCCGGACCGCGGCCGGGCCCGGCAGACCACGGGGCGATCGGGGAGGCCGGCGGCGACGCCGCAGTCCTGATCCCGGCAGGCCTCATCCCCGGTACCGAATCCTGAGGAGATCCCATGTTCGAGGACCAGACCGTCGAGCTGCTGCCCGAGCGCACCACCATGCAGTTCTTCGCGGCACAGAACTTCAACAACGCCGTCGCCGCGGCCGTGAACGCCGGCAACGTCAACGTGGGCGGCGACCAGGCCAACATCGCCGCCGCCCTCGCGCTCGCGGGCAGCAACGTCTTCATCGGTGGCTGACGCCTGAGCCTCCTGCCGATGGAGTGATGCGAGGCCCGGCCGCGTGCCGGGTCAGGGAGGGGCGGTCGTTCGCGGCCGCCCCTCTTCCCGTTCTCGGCGCTCGGTGTACGGGAGCCGGCGCCTCCTCCACGCGAGGACCCACATGGCCCTCGCGTCGATCTGTGGGCCTCCGGGCTCGGTGCCGTGGGCGCCACCTACGTGCCCCGCCTTCGCGGATCGGTGGTGGTCGCAATCGGCGTCGATGGCGGGACCGGAAGAGTTAGGTGCCGGACGCTGATGCCGCCGGTCCGGTGGCGGCTGGAGACTTCCGCGCGCCGACTCCGGACCGCGGCCGGGCTCGGCAGCCACGGGGCGAGCAGGGGGGACCGACAGCCCCGCTGCGGTCCTGCTCCTGGCGGACTCCATCCAGTACTGATCCTGAAGGAGACACCATGTCCGAGGACCTGAAGCTCTTCGCCGACGAGCAGGTCGAGCTGCTGCCCGAGCGCACCACCATGCAGTTCTTCGTGCAGAACGGCAACAACGCGACCGCGGTGGCCGCCAACGTGCTGAACGTGAACGTCGGTGGCAACCAGCTCAACGCCGCCGTGGCCGCCGCGCTCGCGGGCAGCAACGTCGGCATCGGCTGAGGCTCTTGCCGATCGAGTGGTGCGAGGCCCGGCTCGTGCGCCGGGCCAGGGAGGGGCGGCCGGTCTCCGGTCGCTCCTCCTCCGCGTTCCCGGCCCCGCCCGTGCGGCCGGCGCCCGAGCCTCAGGGGACCCCTAGGTGGTCACCCCGCTGTCCTGCGCGCGCGGTGCCCGTGCCAGGTCCACCCCGTACGTGGCCCGCCCGGCTGGGGGCGGTGGTCCCGGAGGCACCGGGTCAGTGCCGGCATCGGAGCAGATAGGTGCCGAGTGCGGATGTCGTGCGTCCCCCCGCGGCCCGAGACTTCCGCGTGCCGATCCCGGACCGCGGCCGGGCTCGGCAGACCACGGGGCGATCAGGAGGGTCCGGCGGCACCACTGCGGTCCTGTTCCTGGCGGACTCCATCCAGTACCGATCCTGAAGGAGACACCATGTCCACGGACCTCGAGCTCTTCGCCGACGAGCAGGTCGAGCTGCTGCCCGAGCGCACCACGATGCAGGCCGGGTTCTTCCAGAACGGCAACCTCTCCATCGCCGTCGCGGTGAACGCGGGCAACATCAACTTCGGCGGCACCCAGATCAACGCCGCCGTCGCCGCGGCGCTCGCCGGGAGCAACGTCCGCTTCGGCGGCTGACAGCGCCACGGGCCGGCGGCTGCTGACGCACCCGCCGCGTCCAGGGGAGGGGCGGCCGGTCACCGGCCGCCCCTCCCCGTGTCCGGATCGGCCGACGAGGGACGGAGAGGGAAGCGTGACGCAGACCGAGGTCCTCGACCGCCCGGCAACAGGTGGGATCCCGCTGCCACGGCTGGCCCCGGGCACCGAGCTGCTGGGCGAGTACCGGGACTCCGCCTACGAGGACCCCCGGTTCATCATCCGCCGGGTCGACGGGCAGGTCATGCAGCTGCCCCGCCTGCTCTACCGGGTGGCCGCTTCCCTCGACGGCCGGGACACCGAGCAGGTCGCGGCCGACCTGAGCGCCGAGCTCGGCCGTGTGCTGACCGCCGAGCAGGTGACCTTCCTGGTCGAGGAGCGGCTCCGGCCCGCCGGGATCGTCGCTGCCGACCACGTCGACGAGCACGTCGCCGGGGCCGGGGACGCGAGCCCGCAGGCGCCGGTCCGCGCCGACCCGCTGCTGGGCCTCCGCTACCGCGCCGGTGTCATCCCGGCCGCCGTCAGCTGGCGCATCGCCGGGTTCTTCCGGCCGCTGTTCACCCGGCCGGCCTGGGTGGCGCTGGTCACCGCGTTCCTCGCCGTCGACGTGTGGATCGTGGCCCAGGGCGACGTCCTCGGCCGGATGGAGTCCGCCGTCGTCGACGTGGCCCGGCAGCCGGGGCTCATCCTCGCCCTCCTCGGCCTCACCGTGGTCTTCACCGCCTTCCACGAGTGCGGCCACGTGACCGCCTGCCGCTACGGCGGCGCCCGGCCTGGTGAGGTCGGCGTCGGGCTCTACATCGTCTGGCCGGCCTTCTACAGCAAGGTCACCGACAGCTACCGCCTCGACCGGGTCGGGCGGCTGCGGACCGACCTGGGGGGCGTCTACTTCAACTGCATCGCCATGCTGGCGCTGGGCCTGTGCTACCTCGGGACGGGCGAGCCGTGGCTGCTCATCGCGCTGGTCACGATGCACGCGCAGACGGCCTGGCAGTTCCTCCCCAACCTGCGGATGGACGGCTACTACATCCTCGCCGACCTGGTGGGGGTCCCCGAGCTGTTCGGCTTCGTGAAGCCGGCGCTGCTGAGCCTGCTCCCGGGCCGCCCGTCCCACCCGCTCCTGCGCAAGCTCAGGCCACGGGCGCGCCGGGTGGTCGTGCTGTGGGTCGCACTGATCGTCCCCACGCTGCTCGCCTGGCTGGTCGCCGTCCTCGTCGCCCTGCCGCACCTGCTGCCCGTCGCCTGGCAGGCGTCGCTGGAGTACCTCCGGCGTCTCGACGCCGACGCCCGGAGCGGGGACGTCCTGGCCACCACGCTGGGCGTCTTCCAGCTCCTGCTCCTGGCCCTGCCGTGGCTCGGCCTGGGGCTCGTCCTGTGGTCACTGGCCTCCCTGGTCGCCCGGCGTCCCGTCGCCCTGGTCGCCGGCCGTCCCGCCGTCCGCTGGGCCGGGCGGGTCGGGTCGGCCCACCGGGCAGCCGTCCGCCGGGTCGGTGCGGTGGTCGGGCTGGCAGGCCTCGGCGCCCTCCTGCTCGTGCGGGTGGCCTCCGTCGCGTGGTCGCACCCGGCCACCGCGGCGGAACTCCGGCTGGTGGACGGCGCGTGGGCCGCCCTGCACGGCGTGGACGGTGCCGCAGCGGGCTCCGGCGATCGGCTGCTGCGCCTGCAGGTGGCCGGCTACGCCTGGCTGACCGGTGCCTTCGAGCGGCACGACACGATCCTGGCGGGAGGCCGGGAACTCGCGGTCGTGGCTTCCGCGGTCCTGGTGGTGGCGCTCCTCGTGCTCGTCCGGACCCGGCGCGTACGCCCGGTCGCGGTGGCCCTGCCCCTGCTGGCGGTGCTCGTGATGGGGCCGGCGGTCACCGTGCTCGCCACGGTCGGCAGCGGTCTGGTCGGGGCCGCGTGGGCCGCCGTGGGCGCGCTCGTGCTGACCCGGGCACGGCGCCCCGTCGCGGGGGCGCTCGGGATCGCCGCCGTCGCGGTGGGCGTGGCGACCGAGCCCCTGGTCGCCGTCCCGCTGGCCGTGGGCATCGGGACCCACCTCGGAGCCGGATCGGGCCGGCGCGCGCGGCACGCGGGCGGACCCCGGCACGCCCGCCCGGACACGGTGGAGGGCGACACCCGACCGTGGCTGGCAGCGCTCGTCGTCCTCCCGGTCGCCGCTGTGGTGGCCACCGTGCCGAGCGGTCCGGCCGACCTCCCCCTCGGAGCCTCCGAGCGCGCCGTGCTGCTGCTCCTCGCGGCGCTCGCCGTCGGCACCGGGTTCCTCCTCCGCGGCCTCCGCCTGCCGGCGGCAGCTGCCGGTGCGGCCACCGTGCCGGCCGTGGTGCCCTGGCACGGGGCCGGCACGGCGCTCCCGGTGGTGCTGGTCGCCGTGGTGCTGCTCGGCGTCCTGTTCGCTGCCGCGTGGACCGGTGGCCCGGCGACGGCCCGACCGCACCCGCTGCTCAGGGGCACCTTCCTCGTGACCGCCCTGGTCGTCGTGATCACCGGAGCGCTCTTCCTGCCGGTGTCCGCGCGGACCCCGCCGCACCAGCAGCTCGCCGACTGGATCGCCGGGCCGGCGTCCTCCGGCGGCACAGTGGCGGTGCCGGCCGGGCTGTGGGGGGACCTCCTCCGGGACGGGGTCACGCCCGATCGGCTGGTCCGGGACGGGTCGCCGGCGGCCGCGGAGGCGGACTGGGAGGTCACGGTCGGCGGCCCCACCGCCGGTACACCGCCGGCTGCCGCCTTCGGCGGGGGGCCCGCTGTCCTCATGGTCAGTCCGGGAACGGGGACCGGGGGAGCGGCCTCCGATCGGGCGAACTGATTGTGAGGGAGGGGTAGCGCAGGGGCACGACCCGGGCCGCGCGGGAGCCCGGACGTCGAATTCGGGACGAATCCGTGACTAAAGTCGCCGCGCGGGATCCGTACCAGTAGCTCGGGGGAGCGGCAGTGGCGAGGGAGCTCATGCCGGGAGCGGTGGAACGACGGACGGGACACGGGATGCCGTGGTCCGTCCCTGATCGCGCTCGTCCCGTCTGATGGAGGCGATGCGCTGGCCCCTCATGGGTCGGGAAGCCGAGCTCAGGACCATGAACGCTGCGCTCACCGCGAGGCCGGAGCGCAGCCTGGTGATCACGGGTCCCCCGGGGGTGGGGCGGTCCCGACTGGCTCGGGAGGCCCTGACCGCCGCCGCGCAGCGGGGCCACCCGACCGCGTGGGCCGTGGCCACCGGTGCCGCGGCGCTCGTGCCGCTCGGCGCGTTGGCCCACCTCCTGCCCGCGGTGGACGACGGCGCAACCGGACTGGCCCTGCTGCAACGGGCGACCGCGGCCATCGCCGGGGACGGGACCGGTCCGACCCCGGTCCTCGCCGTCGACGACGCCCATCTGCTCGACCAGATGTCGGTGACCCTCCTGCACCAGCTCGCCGCGAGCGGTGCGGTCATGCTGGTCCTGACCGTGCGCACAGGCGCGACAGAGCCGGATCCGGCCGCCCCGCTGTGGAAGGACGGGCTGGCCGACCGGATCCACCTGGAGCCGTTGCGCCGCGCCGAGCTCGTCCGGCTGGTCGGCCAGGTGCTCGGCGGGGACGTGGACGCCCGGACGGGTGAGCGACTCTGGCACCTGAGTCAAGGCAACCCGTTGTTCCTCCGGGAGCTGCTGGAGGACGGCGTCTGGAGCGGTCGGCTGACGAAGTGCGAGGGGGCGTGGCGGTGGCAGGACGCCATGCTGCCGTCCCAGCGGCTGTGTGAGATCGTGCTGGCCCAGCTGGGGCAGCTGGATGCCGCGGAATGGCGGGTGCTGGAGGTCCTCGCCACGGTCGAACCGCTGTCGGCCCGGGAGGTCGAGGCGCTGAGCAGCCGGGAGGCCGTCGCCCGGCTCGAACGCCTCGGCGTCGTCGTCGACGACGCCGAGGGGACGCCGGGTCTCGTCCGTACGGCACACCCGCTGTACACGGAGGTCGTCCGGAGCCGTACACCCGAGGCGGTGCTCCGATCCATCCGTCGTGAGCTCCTCGCCGGCTCCGGGGACGACCGGTCCCCGGCACACGTCGCAGCCCGGTGCCTGGCACTGCTCGACGGAGGGGAGCCGGTGCCCGACACCGGGCAGCTCACCGCGGCCGCACGGCGTGCGGCCGCGATGCTGGACCACCGCCTCGCCGGGCGCCTGGCGCGGGCCGCCGTCGAGGCGGGCGGGCAGGCGCCGGCGTACCTCGCGCTGGTGGAGGCCACCACCTGGCCCGGGTCCCCGGTGGAGACCGAGGACCTCACCCGCCACGCCGCAGAGGTCGCCGTCACGGACGACGACCGCGTCGAGGCCACGGTGATCCGGGTGCTGGACCTGGCCTGCGCCCTCGGTCAGGTCGCCCAGGCGCAGGCCGTGCTCGACGCGGTGGTCCCGGCAGTCCGTTCCGACCACGGCCGCTCCCTCCTCGCGGCGACCGGGGCGGTCCTCGCGTTCTGCAGCGGCGACCCGCTCGGGGCGGTGGACCGGGCAACGGCTGTGCGCTCCACCGCCCGCGAAGGGGAGCCGGCCTGGCAGCTCGCGACCGCCGCGGCTGCACTGGGGCACGCCGTCACCGGAGCTCCGCGGTCGGCGCTGGCCAGGGTCGCCGAGGGGCGGGCCGGTCTCTCGTGGCCGGATGGGAGGAGCGTGCCCGCCTTCGTGCACCTGGCGTTGGCGCAGGCCGAGGTCATGGCGCTCCGCCTGAGCGGACGGGCGCGTGAGCTCGAGTCCCTCGCTGCTGACCTCCACCGGCGCAACCTGGCCGGCCCGGAGTGGTACGGGGACGCCGTCGCCTCCCTGCACTGTGGCTGGGCCGCGCTCGCCGCCGGGCGGGTACGAGTGGCGGCCCGCTGGCTGGTCAGCGCGTACACGGGCCTGCGGAGGGCCGACCCGCTGGGTCTCCTGCCGGTGTGCCGCTCCCAGCTCGCGATGGCGCGGGCGCTCCTCGGCGACGTCGACGCCGCACGCGGGCTCGTCGCCGAACTCGACGGAGCCGCCTCCGCCGCGCTCCCCGTCTACGCCCCCTTCGTCCTCGTCGCGCGCGCCGTGGTGGCCGGTGCCCAGGGACACTCCGCCGAGGCCGCCCGGCTCAGCCGGGAGGCCGCTCGAAGCGCCGCCGAGCAGGGGCAGGTGGCGACCGAGGCGGTCGTCCTGCACACCACCTTCCGCTTCGGGCGCCCGCTCCACGTGGTCGACCGGCTCGGCGTCCTCGCCCGGCGCTGCGAGTCGGCCTACGTGCAGGACCTCGCCGACCACGTGGGGGCGATCGTGGCCGAGAACGGGGACGACCTCGACGTGCTGAGCCGCCGCTTCGAGGAGGCCGGCCTGCTGCTGACCGCTGCGGACGCCGCCGCGGAGGCGGCGGCCGCCCACGAGCGCCGCGGCGCGCGGCGTGCGGCGGCCACGGCCATGGCACGGGCCGTCACGCTGGCACGCGAGTGCGGCCTGGCAGGCAGTCAGTCCCTGCAGGCGCTGCTGCCCCCGTCCCTGACCGCACGGGAGCAGGAGGTGGCTCGGCTGGCCAGCCTCGGGTTGAGCAACGTGCAGATCGCGGACCGGCTGGTCGTGTCGGTGCGCACCGTCGAGGCGCACCTCTCTCACATCTACGGCAAGCTCGGCATCACCGGTCGGACCGAGCTGTCCGACGCGCTCGTGGACCCGCCACCGCGCACGGGCCCTCCGAACGGCGCCCGGGGGGAGTTGACGCTGCGCGGGCGGCGGCTGTCCGCGCGGCTGTGACCGCGGACCCGGGCGGGTGCGGACACAGGCCCCGGTCACCCGAGCCGGACCGACCCGGCCGGTGGCCGGGGCGCACGCACTCCGTGGCCCGGTCTCGTCGTGCTGTCGCGAGGCCTGCCGCGGGACAGCGGTGTCTCCTCAGCGGGGGGCGCGGCGCCGGTCCCAGGCCTCGTCCTCGTCGTCGACGGGGCCGCCGACGCCGTCCATGCCGGGGTTGAGCACGCCCCACTCGATGAGCCGGGTGGTGAGCTCGTCGGGGCTCATGTCGTAGATGATCGCCAGCGACTTGAGGTCCTCCGCGCGGATGGAGAGGACCTTGCCGTTGTAGTCGTGGCGCTGCGCCTGGATGGTCGAGGCATAGCGGGCGAGCGGGCCGGCCTCGTCGGCGGGCAGCGAGCCCAGCGACTCGAGGTTCAGGACGATCTTGGTCGTCGAGGTGACGGCCGAGGAGGGGCGCGGGTCGGGCAGCAGCTCGGAGACCGGCACGCCGTAGAACACGGCGAGCTCGGAGAGCCGCTGGACGGTCACCGCTCGGTCCCCGCGTTCATAGGACCCGACGACGACGGCCTTCCAGCGTCCGTGCGACTTGTCCTCCACGCCCTGGAGGGAGAGACCCTGCTGGTTGCGGATGGCCCGCAGCCGGGCGCCGAGTGCCCGTGAGTAGTCGGTGCTCATGCGTCTCTGCTCACTGTCCGTCGTCGTGTCGGAGGCCGGTTCGTCACGCAGCGTACTCACAAGTGGCGGATGGCAACAGCGCATCCCTCGTGCGGATCATCCTGGGACTCCCGCGCCCACCTGCAGGGCCACGACGCGCGACGACGGTCACACGGAGGGGTGCAGTACGGTCGAGACCGGTCCACCCCACTCCTTTAACGACCCGTCCCGTGAGGCGGGGAAGGAGGCCTGATGGCCGGCACGACCGGGCCCCTGCCCGCGAACCAGTCCACAGACCCGTCCGACGGCCCGGCGCCCACCGTGCTGCTCGCCGCAGCCGACGTCGCGCGCGTCGTCGACCGCATCGCCCACCAGGTGATCGAGAAGGCCGGCGACGCCCTCCCCGACGTCGTCCTGGTCGGCATCCCCACCCGCGGCGCCCCGCTGGCCCGCCGGCTGGCCGCCCGCATCGCCGCCTTCGCCGGCACGGCGGTCGACGTCGGCACCGTCGACATCACCCTGTACCGCGACGACCTGCGGATGCGCGGCGTCCGGGCGCTGGAGGACACCGTCCTGCCGCCCGCCGGGATCGACGGCCGGCTGGTCGTCCTCGTCGACGACGTCCTGTTCTCCGGCCGGTCGGTGCGCGCGGCGCTCGACGCGCTGCGCGACCTCGGCCGGCCCCGCGCGGTGCAGTTGGCGGTGCTGGTCGACCGCGGCCACCGCGAGCTGCCGATCCGCGCGGACTACGTGGGCAAGAACGTGCCCACCTCGCGCGCGCAGAAGGTCCGGGTGCACCTCGCCGAGACCGACGGCACCGACGAGGTCCTGGTGACCGGCCGGTGAAGCGCCACCTGCTGGACGCGGCCGACCTCGACCGCGCCGACGCCACGCTCGTCCTCGACACCGCCGCGCAGATCGACCAGGCGCTCGCCGGCCGCGAGGTCAAGAAGCTGCCCACGCTGCGCGGGCGCACGGTGGTCAACCTCTTCTACGAGGACTCCACCCGCACCCGCATCTCCTTCGAGCTCGCGGCCAAGCGGCTGTCCGCCGACGTCATCAACTTCTCGGCCAAGGGCAGCAGCGTCTCCAAGGGCGAGAGCCTCAAGGACACCGCGCTCACCCTCGAGGCGATGGGCAGCGACGCGATCGTCGTCCGCCACTCGGCGTCCGGCGCTCCGCACCGGCTGGCCGGCTGGGTGCGCGGCAGCGTCGTCAACGCCGGCGACGGCACCCACGAGCACCCCACCCAGGCGCTGCTGGACGCCTACACGATCCGCCGCCGGCTGGGCCGGCTCGACGGCGTGCGGGTGGCGGTCGTCGGCGACGTCCTGCACAGCCGGGTGGCCCGCTCCAACGTCTGGCTGCTGACGACGCTCGGCGCGGAGGTCACCCTCGTCGCGCCGCCGACGCTGCTGCCGGTCGGCGTCGGGTCCTGGCCGGTGCAGGTCTCCTACGACCTCGACGCCGTGCTGCCCAAGGCCGACGTCGTGATGATGCTGCGGGTCCAGCTCGAGCGGATGAACGCCTCGTTCTTCCCTAGCGCGCGCGAGTACAGCCGCCGCTACGGCCTCGACGCCGTCCGGATGGCCGCGCTGTCGGACGACGCGATCGTCATGCACCCCGGCCCGATGAACCGCGGCATGGAGATCGCCGCCGACGTCGCCGACTCGGTCCGATCGACGATCGTCGAGCAGGTCGGCAACGGCGTCAGCGTGCGGATGGCCGTGCTCTACCTGCTCCTGGGAGGGGTCTCCTCGTGACCACGCTCATCAAGGGGGCGCGCGTCCTCGGCGGCGAGCCCGCCGACCTGCTGCTCCAGGACGGGCGGATCGCCGCGGTCGGGGACCGGCTGTCCGCCACCGGCGCGACCGTCGTCGACGCGGACGGGCTGGTCGCCCTGCCCGGCCTGGTCGACCTACACACCCACCTGCGCGAGCCCGGCCGCGAGGACGCCGAGACGGTGGAGACCGGCAGCCGCGCCGCGGCCCTCGGCGGGTTCACCGCGGTGCACGCCATGGCCAACACCGACCCGGTCGCCGACACCGCCGGCGTCGTCGAGCAGGTGTGGCGGCTGGGCCAGGAGGCCGGGCTGGTCGACGTCGTGCCGGTCGGCGCGGTCACCGTCGGGCTGCGCGGCGAGCGGCTGGCCGAGCTCGGCGCGATGGCCGACTCCGCCGCCCGCGTGCGGGTCTTCTCCGACGACGGGCACTGCGTGGCCGACCCCGCGCTCATGCGCCGCGCGCTGGAGTACGTCAAGGCCTTCGACGGCGTCGTCGCGCAGCACGCCGAGGAGCCGCGGCTGACCGCCGGCGCGCAGATGAACGAGGGCGACCGCTCCGCGCGGCTCGGGCTGACCGGCTGGCCGGCCGCCGCCGAGGAGGCGGTCATCGCCCGCGACGTGCTGCTCGCCCAGCACGTGGGAGCCCGGCTGCACGTCTGCCACGTCTCCACCGCCGGCTCGGTGGAGATCCTGCGCTGGGCGAAGTCCCGCGGCGTGCAGGTGACCGCCGAGGTCACCCCGCACCACCTGCTGCTCACCGAGGCCTGCGCCGAGTCCTACGACCCGGTGTTCAAGGTCAACCCGCCGCTGCGCACCGACGAGGACGTCCACGCCCTCCGCGCCGGCCTGGCCGACGGCACGATCGACGCCGTCGCCACCGACCACGCGCCGCACGCGGTGGAGGACAAGGAGAGCGAGTGGGCGCAGGCCCGGCCGGGGATGCTCGGGCTGGAGCAGGCGCTCTCGGTGGTGCTGGAGACGCTGGTGGAGCCCGGCCTGCTCGACTGGGCCGGCGTCGCCGACCGCACGTCGGTCCGCCCCGCGGCCATCGGCCGCCTGGCCGGTCACGGGCGCCCGCTGGCGCCGGGTGAGCCGGCCAACCTGCTGCTGCTCGACCCCGCCGCCCGGGTCACCGTCGACCCGGCCGCGCTGGCCAGCCGCAGCCGCAACAGTCCCTACGCCGGCCGGGAGCTGCCCGGCCGGGTCGTCGCCACGTTCCTGCGGGGCGAGGCGACGGTGCTCGACGGAAAGGCAGTGAAGTGAGCGAGGCGATCCTCGTCCTCGAGGACGGGCGGACGTTCCGCGGCGAGTCCTACGGCAAGGTCGGGACGACGGTCGGCGAGGCGGTGTTCGCCACCGGGATGACCGGCTACCAGGAGACGCTGACCGACCCCAGCTACGCCGGCCAGATCGTCACGATGACCGCGCCGCACGTCGGCAACACCGGCGTCAACGGCGAGGACGACGAGAGCCGTCGCATGTGGGTGGCCGGGTTCGTCGTCCGCGACCCCGCCCGCCGCCCGGCCAACTGGCGGGCCACCGGCAGCCTCGACGACGAGCTCGCCGCGCAGGGCGTCGTCGGGATCAGCGGCGTCGACACCCGCGCCCTGACCCGGCACCTGCGCGAGCGCGGCGCGATGCGCGCCGGGATCAGCAGCGAGTCCACCGACCCCGACGCCCTGCTCGCCCGGGTGCGCGCCGCCGAGGGCATGGCCGGCGCCGACCTCGCGCCGCAGGTGAGCACCCGCGAGCCCTACGTCGTCCCGGCGGTGGGGGAGCGGCGGTTCACCATCGCCGCGCTCGACCTCGGCATCAAGACCGCCACCCCGCGGCACCTCGCCGCGCTCGGCGTCGAGACGCACGTGCTGCCCTCGACCGCGACCGCGCAGGACCTGCTCGCCGCCGGCCCCGACGGGGTGTTCCTCTCCAACGGCCCCGGCGACCCGGCCGCGGCCGACTACGCCGTCGCCGCGGTGCGGGGCGTGCTCGACGCCGGCCGGCCGCTGTTCGGCATCTGCTTCGGCAACCAGATCCTCGGCCGGGCGCTGGGCCTGGGCACCTACAAGCTGCGCTTCGGCCACCGCGGCCTGAACCAGCCGGTGCTCGACCGGGTCAGCGGCACCGTCCGGGTGACCAGCCACAACCACGGGTTCGCCGTCGACGCGCCGCTGGACCGGCCCACCGACACCCCCTACGGGCGGGTCGAGGTCAGCCACGTCGGCCTCAACGACGACGTCGTCGAGGGGCTGCGGCTGCTCGACGCCCCGGCGTTCAGCGTCCAGTTCCACCCCGAGTCCGCCGCCGGCCCGCACGACGCGGCACCGCTGTTCCAGCGGTTCGTCGACCTCCTGCAGGCCACGCGGGACGGCGGGGACGCGGTCAGCCCGGCGCCGCGGGTCCAGCACAGCACGGGGGAGAACGCCTGATGCCCAAGCGCACCGACATCTCGCACGTCCTGGTCATCGGCTCCGGGCCGATCCTCATCGGCCAGGCCGCGGAGTTCGACTACTCCGGCACCCAGGCCTGCCGCGTGCTGCGCGCCGAGGGCCTGCGGGTCAGCCTGGTCAACAGCAACCCGGCGACGATCATGACCGACCCCGACGTCGCCGACGCCACCTACGTCGAGCCGCTGACGCCGGAGTTCGTCGAGCGGGTGATCGCCAAGGAGCGCCCCGACGCGCTGCTGGCCACCCTCGGCGGGCAGACCGCGCTCAACATCGCCATCGGCCTGTACGAGAACGGCACGCTGGAGCGCTACGGCGTCCGGCTCATCGGCGCCGACGTCGACGCGATCAACCGCGGCGAGGACCGGCAGATGTTCAAGGACATCGTCCGGTCCATCGGCGCCGACGCCCCGCGCTCGCGGGTCTGCTCCACCGTCGAGGAGGCGCTGGAGACCGCCGCCGAGGTCGGCTACCCCGTCGTCATCCGGCCGAGCTTCACCATGGGCGGCCTCGGCTCCGGGTTCGCCACCGACGAGGCGATGCTGCGCCGGATGGCCTCCCACGGCCTGGCCGACTCCCCGGTGCACACCGTGCTCATCGAGGAGTCGGTGCTCGGCTGGAAGGAGTACGAGCTCGAGCTCATGCGCGACCGCAGCGACAACGTGGTCGTCGTCTGCTCGATCGAGAACGTCGACGCGATGGGCGTGCACACCGGCGACTCGGTCACCGTCGCGCCGGCGATGACGCTCACCGACGTCGAGTACCAGCGGATGCGCGACGTCGGCATCGCGGTGCTGCGCGAGGTCGGCGTCGACACCGGCGGCTGCAACATCCAGTTCGCCGTCAACCCGGCCGACGGGCGCCTGGTCGTCATCGAGATGAACCCGCGGGTGTCCCGGTCGAGCGCGCTGGCGTCGAAGGCCACCGGCTTCCCGATCGCCAAGATCGCCGCGAAGCTCGCCATCGGCTACACCCTCGACGAGATCACCAACGACATCACCGGCGTCACCCCGGCCAGCTTCGAGCCGGCGCTGGACTACGTCGTCGTGAAGATCCCGCGGTTCGCGTTCGAGAAGTTCCCCGGCGCCGACCCGCGGCTGACCACGACGATGAAGAGCGTCGGCGAGGTCATGGCGATGGGCCGCAACTTCCCCGAGGCGCTGGGCAAGGCGATGCGGTCCACCGAGACGAAGGTGGCCGGCTTCTGGACCGGCCCGGAGGACGGGTCGACGGCCGAGGAGCTGCTCGAGGCGCTGCGCACGCCGGTCGACGGGCGGCTGTACGTGGCGGAGGCGGCGCTGCGCGCCGGCGCCACCGTCGAGCAGGTCGCCGAGGCCAGCGGCTTCGACCCGTGGTTCGTCGACCAGATCGCGCTGGTCGGGGAGGTCGGCGCGGAGGTCCGCGAGGCGCCGGCGCTCACCGCCGCGGTGCTGCGCCGGGCCAAGCGGCACGGGTTGAGCGACCGGCAGATCGCCGCGCTGCGGCCGGAGCTGTCGGGGGAGGACGGCGTCCGGCTGCTGCGCCACCGGCTCGGCGTCCGGCCGGTGTTCAAGACCGTGGACACCTGCGCCGCCGAGTTCGCCGCCCGCACGCCGTACCACTACTCGTCCTACGACGAGGAGACCGAGGTCGAGCCGCGGGAGAAGCCGGCCGTGCTGATCCTCGGCTCCGGGCCCAACCGGATCGGGCAGGGCATCGAGTTCGACTACTCGTGCGTGCACGCGGTCATGGCGCTGCAGGACGCCGGCTACGAGGCCGTGATGGTCAACTGCAACCCCGAGACCGTCTCCACCGACTACGACACCGCCGACCGGCTGTACTTCGAGCCGCTGACCTTCGAGGACGTCCTCGAGGTGGTCGAGGCCGAGCGCGCCGCCGGGCCGGTGGCCGGGGTCGTCTGCACCCTCGGCGGGCAGACGCCGCTGGGCCTCGCGCAGCGGCTCAAGGACGCCGGCGTGCCGGTGCTGGGCACCTCGCCCGAGGCCATCGACGACGCCGAGGACCGCGGGGCGTTCTCCCGGGTGCTCGCCGACGCCGCCCTCCGCGCGCCCGAGCACGGCACCGCGACGACGTTCGCCGAGGCCCGCGCGATCGCCGCCGGGATCGGCTACCCCGTGCTGGTCCGCCCGTCCTACGTGCTCGGCGGGCGCGGGATGGAGATCGTCTACGACGACGCCACGCTCGAGGCCTACATCGCCAAGGCCACCGACGTCAGCCCCGAGCACCCGGTGCTGGTCGACCGGTTCCTCGAGGACGCCGTAGAGATCGACGTCGACGCGCTCTACGACGGCACCGAGCTCTACCTCGGCGGCGTCATGGAGCACATCGAGGAGGCCGGCATCCACTCCGGCGACTCCGCGTGCGCGCTGCCGCCCATCACCCTGGGCTCCTCCGACCTGGCGCAGATCCGCACCGCCACCGAGGCGCTGGCCGCCCGGATCGGCGTCCGCGGGCTGCTCAACGTGCAGTACGCGCTCAAGGACGACGTCCTGTACGTGCTGGAGGCCAACCCGCGGGCCAGCCGCACGGTGCCGTTCGTGTCCAAGGCGACCGCGGTGCAGCTGGCCAAGGCCGCGGCGCGGATCGCGGTGGGGGAGACGATCGCCGACCTGCGCACCACCGGCGTGCTGCCGGCCACCGGCGACGGCACCGACCTGCCCGAGGACGCGCCGATCGCGGTCAAGGAGGCGGTGCTGCCCTTCCACCGGTTCCGCACCGTCGAGGGCCACGGCGTCGACACGGTCCTGTCACCGGAGATGAAGTCCACCGGCGAGGTCATGGGCCTCGACGACGGCTTCGGGACCGCGTTCGCCAAGTCCCAGGCCGCCGCCTACGGCTCGCTGCCCACCGGGGGCACGGTCTTCGTCTCGCTGGCCAACCGGGACAAGCGGGCCGCGGTGTTCCCGGTCAAGCGGCTGGCCGACCTCGGCTTCCGGGTGCTCGCCACCGCCGGCACCGCGCAGGTGCTGCGCCGCAACGGCGTGGACTGCGAGGTGGTCGGCAAGTACAGCGAGGGCCCGGGCAACTGCGTCGAGCGGATCCTCGCCGGCGACGTCGACGTCGTGGTGAACACGCCGTTCGGGTCGCCGGGCAACAGCGGGCCGCGGCTGGACGGCTACGAGATCCGCACCGCGGCGGTGGCCGCCGGCATCCCGTGCGTCACCACGGTGCAGGGGCTGGCGGCGGCGGTGCAGGGCGTCGAGGCCCTGCGCCGCGGCGGCCTCGGCGTGCGCAGCCTGCAGGAGGTCCACGCCGGTCTGACCGCCGCGCCGGCGCCGCGCCCGTGAGCGTCGTCGGGCAGGTGCGGGACGACCTGGTCGCCCGCGGGCTGCTCGACGGGCTGGCGGCGTCGTTCCTGGCCGGGGTCACCCGGTTCGCGACGCCGCCGGCCGACGAGCTCGCCGCGCTGCGGGCCGGCGCCGAGGGCCTGGCCGCGCGGCTGGCGGCGGGGGAGGCCGGCGACGCCGACCTGCCGCTGCTCACCCGGGTGGCGTTCTTCGCCGGGCACGGCGGGCTGCTGGCCGCGCACGGGGTGCGGACGCCGTCCTACGACCTGCTCGGCTCCTACCGCGACAACCTGCCGACCCCCGTCGGCCCGCGGCTGCCGCGGCGGCCGCGGGCCGGTGACCGGCGGTGGCGGGTGCTCGGCCGCGACGTCGCCTTCCCGCTGGGGGTGCCGGCGTGCGTGCTGAACGGCGGGGAGGAGTGGGTCCGCTTCCACGCCCGCAACGGGTTCAGCGTGCTCACCTACAAGACCGTGCGCAGCCGGGCGCACGAGCCGAACGTGCAGCCGAACTGGACGTTCGCGCCGCGCCCGCCGGGTGACGCCGTCGTCTCCGACCCCTGGGACTGGGTGGAGCCCGGCTCCCCGGACGTCAGCACGGTCAACTCCTTCGGCGTGCCCTCGCCGGCGCCGGGGGAGTGGATGGCCGACCTCGAGCGGTCGCTGGCCGCCGTCGACGCCGACCAGCTGCTGCTGGTCAGCGTCATGGGGTCCGGCGACGGCCCCGCCCTGGTCGACGACTTCGCCCGGGTGGCGGCGATGGCCCAGGAGGCCGGGGCGACCGTCGTCGAGCTCAACCTGTCGTGCCCGAACACGCTGTCGGCCTCGCCGGACGGCGTGAAGCCGCCGCTGTGCCTGGACGCGGACGCCACCGTCGCCGTCGTCGAGGGCGTGCGCCGCGCGCTGGACGACCGCACCGGGCTGGTCGCCAAGCTGTCCTGGCTCGACGAGGACCGGCTGGCCGCGCTGGTGCCCCGGCTGGCGCCGCTGGTCGACGGCGTCGCGGGCATCAACACGGTGGCGAGCCGGGTGGTGCGCGGCGACGGCGAGCCGACCTTCCCCGGCCGCGCGGTGGCCGGACTGTCGGGGGCGGCCGTGCGCGGCCGGGCGCTGGACTTCACCCGCCGGCTCGTGGCGCTGCGCGAGGCGTCCGGCCGGCGCTTCGACGTGCTGGCGATGGGCGGGGTCACCGACCCGGCGTCGTTCGCGGCGCTGCACGAGGCCGGCGCCGACGCCGTGCAGTCGGCGTCGGGCGCCTTCGCCGACCCCTTCCTCGCCCGCGACTGCATCGCCGCGCACGGCGACACCCTGCCGCGGTCGGTGCCCCGGTGAGCGCGCCGTTCGGGCAGCGCCTCGCCGACGCCGTCGCGACCCGGGGACCGCTGTGCGTGGGCATCGACCCGCACGCGCCGCTGCTGGAGCGCTGGGGCCTGGCCGACGACGTCGACGGGCTGCGCCGGTTCACCGACACGGTGGTGGACGCGCTGGCCGGCGAGGTCGCGGTGCTCAAGCCGCAGTCGGCGTTCTTCGAGCGGCACGGCTCGCGCGGCCTGGCCGTGCTGGAGGACGCCGTCGCCCGGGCCCGCGCGGCCGGGGCGCTGGTGCTGCTCGACGCCAAGCGCGGCGACATCGGCTCGACGATGGACGCCTACGCCGACGTGCTGCGCCCGGAGCACCCGGGCGCGGTCGACGCGCTCACCGTCAGCCCCTACCTGGGGCCGGGCTCGCTGCAGCCGGCCGTGGACACCGCCCGGCTCACCGGCGGCGGGCTGTTCGTGCTGGCCCGCACGTCCAACCCCGACGCCGGCACGCTGCAGCACGCGGCGGTGGGGGAGCGGTCGGTGGCGCAGGTCGTCGTCGACACCGTCCGCGGCTGGAACACCCCCGGCTGGGTGGTGGGCGACCCGCTGCCCGACCCCGGCGCGGTGCGGGACCTCGGCAGCCGCTGGGGCGCCGCGACCGGGTCGTTCGGCGTCGTCGTCGGCGCCACGCTGGGCGGGCTCGACGTCGACCTCGACGGGCTGGGCGGCCCGGTGCTCGCGCCGGGGCTGGGCGCCCAGGGCGGCTCGGCCGCGGACCTGCGGCGGCTGTTCGGCACCGGCCGCGCGGTCGTCCCGACCGTCTCCCGCGACGTGCTCGCCGCGGGCCCGGACCCCGCCGGGCTGCGCGCCGCGGCCGCCCGCTGGGCGGAGGACCTGGCCGGCTGAGTCGGCCGCCGGCCCGCCTGCCGGCGGGCGTCCCGGCGCGCCGTCCGGCGTGTCACGTGCGGTCGTGTCGGAGCCGCTGACCCGATACGAATGCGTTTCGTATACTTTGTGACCTGCGGTGTTCACGGACGGTCACGCCGACCTTCCACAGGGCGTCACGAGCGGGCGACCGGAGGTCGAAAACCTCGTGCAAACAGCGCGTGACCTGCGGATTCGTGGTTACTAGGTTGATCGTCGGCGCCCAGACCGCGGGCCCCGCTCCCGACACCGCACGTACCCGCCGGGTCGCAGATCCCCGGCAACGACACGATGGGACGCACCATGCCCCTCCCCGACCTGTCCCCCGAACAGCGCGCCGCCGCCCTGGAGAAGGCCGCCGCCGCCCGCAAGGCGCGCGCCGAGCTCCGCGAGCGGCTCAAGAGCAAGGGCGCCACGGTCGGCGACGTCCTCAAGCAGGGCGAGACCGACGAGGTCATCGGCAAGATGCGCGTCTCCGCGGTGCTCGAGTCCCTGCCCGGCGTGGGCAAGGCCCGGGCTGCGAAGATCATGGAGCGGCTCGAGATCTCCCCGACCCGCCGGGTGCGCGGCCTGGGCGCCAACCAGCGCAAGGCGCTGGAGGCGGAGTTCGGCGGCGAGAACGTCGTCGCCGACCAGGTGCCCGCCGACTCGACGGTCTGAGGTCGCCCCGCCGCACCACCCGTCCGACGCCAGCACCACGAGGGACCACCCGTTGCCGACTGCCCAGCCGATCCCTGCCCCGGCGCGCCTGACGGTGCTCTCCGGACCCTCGGGGGTCGGCAAGGGCACCGTCGTCGCCGAGGTCCGCCGCCGGCACCCCGACGTGTGGGTCTCGGTGTCGGTGACCACCCGCCGGCAGCGCCCGGGCGAGGTCGACGGAGTGCACTACCACTTCCTCAGCGACGCCGAGTTCGACCGGCTGGTCGCCGAGGACGGCCTCCTCGAGTGGGCCGAGTACGCGGGCAACCGCTACGGCACGCCGGCCGCCCCGGTCCGCGAGCGTCTCGCGGCCGGGGCCCCGGCGCTGCTCGAGATCGAGCTGCAGGGCGCCCGCCAGGTGCGGGCGCGCGCCCCGGAGGCGCAGCTCGTCTTCCTCGCCCCGCCGTCGTGGGCGGAGCTGAAGAGCCGGCTGGCCGGCCGCGGCTCGGAGCCGCCGGCCGTGCAGGAGCGCCGGCTCGCCATCGCGCAGGCCGAGCTGGACGCCGCGGGGGAGTTCGACGTCGTGGTGGTCAACGACGACGTCGCGAGGGCCGCGGACGAGTTGGTAGGATTGCTGGTCGCGCCGTCGGCAGGAAAGGCTGCCGGCGCCTCCGAGTGACCGGCCACCCGAGGCCCCTCACTCCCACCGAGCCAACCGAGGAGCACGCCCGCCCGTGTCCGGAGTCGCACCCGCCCCCGAGGGCATCACCAACCCGCCGATCGACGAGCTGCTCGAGCGCACCAGCAGCAAGTACGGCCTGGTGATCTTCGCCGCCAAGCGCGCGCGGCAGATCAACGCCTACTACAGCCAGCTCTCCGAGGGCCTGCTCGAGTACGTCGGCCCGCTGGTCGACACCGCGCCCCAGGAGAAGCCCCTGTCGATCGCGCTGCGCGAGATCAACGAGGGCCTGCTGACCCACACCGCCGGCGACAACTAGGCCGCCCGGCCCCGAAGTGGTGACGACGCCCCCGGCCCTGGCCGGGGGCGTCGTCGCGTCTGCGGGAGGATGGAGCGCATGAGCCGGATCGTGCTGGGCGTCGCCGGGGGCGTGGCCGCCTACAAGGCCGCCCTGCTGCTGCGCGCGCTGACCGAGGCCGGGCACGACGTCCGCGTCGTCCCCACCCCCGGTGCGCTGCACTTCGTCGGTGCGGCGACCTTCGAGGCGCTGTCCGGCCACCCGGTCACCACCGACGTCTGGTCGGAGGTGCCCGAGGTGGCGCACGTGCGGATCGGGCAGACCGCCGACCTCGTCGTCGTCGCGCCGGCCACCGCCGACCTGCTCGCCCGCGCCGCGACGGGCCGCGCCGACGACCTGCTCACCGCGACGCTGCTCACCGCGCACTGCCCGGTGGTGTTCGTGCCGGCCATGCACACCGAGATGTGGCTGCACCCGGCCACCCAGGACAACGTCGCCACGCTCCGCCGCCGCGGCTCGATCGTGCTGCCGCCGGCCGTCGGCCGGCTGACCGGCCCCGACTCCGGGCCCGGCCGGCTGCCCGAGCCCGCCGACGTCGCCGCGCTGGCGCAGGTGGTCCTCGCGGCGGGCGCCGACGTCGTGCGGGCCGACCTCACCGGCCGCCGCGTCCTGATCAGCGCCGGCGGCACCCGCGAGCCGCTGGACCCGGTGCGCTACCTGGGCAACCGCTCGTCGGGCAGGCAGGGCTGGGCGCTGGCCCGCGTCGCCGCCGCCCGCGGCGCCGACGTCACCCTCGTCGCGGCCAACGTCGACCTGCCCGCGCCGTTCGGCGTCCGCGTGGTCCCGGCCGGGACGGCGGAGGAGCTGCGCGCCGCGATGCTCGCCGAGGCTGGGTCGGGCGGGGAGGCGGCAGCCGACGTCGTCGTCATGGCGGCGGCGGTCGCGGACTTCCGGCCGGCCACCGTCGCGGCCACCAAGCTCAAGAAGGACAGCGCGAGCGAGCCCGACGCCGTCCCGCTGGTGCGCAACCCCGACGTGCTCGCCGAGCTGGTCACCAAGCGCGCCCCCGGCCAGCTCGTGATCGGCTTCGCCGCCGAGACCGGCGACGCCGACGCCGACGTGCTGGCCCACGCCCGCGCCAAGCTCGCCCGCAAGGGCTGTGACCTGCTCGTCGTCAACGACGTCTCCGGCGGCGGGGTGTTCGGCCGCCCGGACAACGCCGCGGTCGTCCTCGCCGCCGACGGCACCGCCACGGAGGTGCCCCACGGCAGCAAGGACGCCGTCGCCGCGGCGGTCTGGCAGGTCGTCCTGCCCCGTCTCGCCTGACCGGCGGCTGCCACGGGCTGGACGCGCCGGTAAGTTGCTCCCACGGCGCGGGCAGGCCGCGCCGCGATCTCGTCACCGACCCAGGGAGAACCGAGTGCCACGCCGCCTCTTCACGTCCGAGTCGGTGACCGAGGGCCACCCGGACAAGATCGCCGACCAGATCAGCGACGCGATCCTCGACGAGATGCTGGCGCAGGACCCGCGCAGCCGCGTCGCCGTCGAGACGCTCATCACCACCGGTCAGGTCCACATCGCCGGGGAGGTCACCACCGCCGGCTACGTCGACATCGCCGACGTCGTCCGCCGCACCGTGCTGCGGATCGGCTACGACTCCTCCCGCAAGGGCTTCGACGGCGCCTCCTGCGGCGTCAGCGTCTCCATCGGCGCGCAGTCGCCGGACATCGCGCAGGGCGTGGACACCGCCTACGAGGCGCGCACCACCGGCACCACCGACGACGAGATCGAGCGCCAGGGCGCCGGCGACCAGGGCCTGATGTTCGGCTACGCCACCGACGAGACCCCCGAGCTCATGCCGCTGCCGATCGCGCTGGCCCACCGGCTCTCGCGCCGGCTGTCCGCGGTCCGCAAGGACGGCTCGGTGCCCTACCTGCGCCCCGACGGCAAGACCCAGGTCACCGTCGTCTACGAGGACGACCGGCCGGTCGGCGTCGACACCGTCGTCGTCTCCTCGCAGCACGCCGAGGACATCTCCATCGAGCAGCTGCTCACCCCCGACGTGCAGGAGCTCGTCGTCGAGCCGGAGCTGCAGGCCCTCGGCCTGCCCACCGACGGCTACCGGCTGCTGGTGAACCCGACCGGCAAGTTCGTCATCGGCGGCCCGATGGGCGACGCCGGGCTGACCGGCCGCAAGATCATCGTCGACACCTACGGCGGCATGGCCCGCCACGGCGGCGGCGCGTTCTCCGGCAAGGACCCCTCGAAGGTCGACCGCTCCGGCGCCTACGCGATGCGCTGGGTGGCCAAGAACGTCGTCGCCGCCGGCCTGGCCCGCCGCTGCGAGGTGCAGGTGGCCTACGCCATCGGCGCCGCGCACCCGGTCGGGCTGTTCGTCGACACCCACGGCACCGGCACCGTCCCGGACGACGTCCTGGAGAAGGCGGTCACCACGGTGTTCGACCTGCGCCCCGGCGCGATCGTGCGCGACCTGGACCTGCTGCGGCCGATCTACGGCCCGACCGCCGCGTACGGCCACTTCGGCCGCACCGACGTCGAGCTGCCGTGGGAGCGCACCGACCGCGTGGAGGCCCTCCGCTCCGCCGTGGGCTGACGGAGGACCACCCTTCCCCCCACGCCTCGCAGGCGCAGGCGGGGGGCCCGGAGGGTGGCCTCCCAGCACGTCACCGGGTTCACGGCGGGCCCCTGCAGCGGGGCCGGGATGTCGGACCCGGCGGGGACACTGCTGCGACACGACCCCGCCGAACGGAGAACAGCGCTGACCTCGGCACCCGCCAGTCCCGAGACCACGGACGCGCCGGCCGGCCCGGCTGCCCGCACCCCGCGGGTGGCCCGGGTCGTCGTCGACGTGCCGCTGGCCCACCTCGACCGGGCCTTCGACTACGCGGTCCCGGACGAGATGGCCGGCGAGGTCCGGGCCGGCTGCCGGGTGCGGGTGCGCTTCGCCGGGCAGCTGGTCGACGGGTTCGTCCTCGAGCTCACCGACGTCAGCGACTCCGGCCGCACGCTCGCCCCGCTGGCCAAGCTGGTCTCCTCCGAGCCGGTGCTCACCCCCGAGGTGGCCGCGCTGGCCCGCTCGGTCGCGCAGCGCTGGGGCGGCACGCTGACCGACGTCCTGCGGCTGGCCGTCCCGCCGCGCCGGGCGGCCGCGGAGAAGCGCCCGCCGGCCGAGCCCCCGGCGCCGCCGGCGCCGCCGGACCCGGCCGGCTTCGCCCGCTACCCGACCGGGCCGGCGCTGCTGGCCGCCGTCGCCGAGGGCCGGCCCGCCCGCGCGGTGTGGACGGCGCTGCCGGGGGAGGACTGGCCGGCCCGGCTGGCCGAGCTGTGCCAGGCGGCGCTGTCCGGCGGCCGGGGGGCGCTGGTGGTCGTCCCCGACGGTCGCGACCTGGACCGGCTGGAGGCCGCGGCCGGCGCCCGGCTGCCGAAGGGGTCGTTCGTCGTGCTCCGCGCCGACGCCGCCCCCGACGCCCGCTACCGCCGCTTCCTCGACGCCGCCCGCGGCAGCGCCAAGGTCGTCCTCGGCACCCGCGCGGCGGCCTTCGCGCCGGTCGCCGACCTGGGTCTGGTCGCGATCTGGGACGACGGCGACGACCTGCACGCCGAGCCCCGCGCCCCGTACGCGCACGCCCGCGACGTGCTGGTGCACCGCGCCCACCTGTCCTCGTGCGCCGCCGTCGTCGCGGCCACCGCGCGCACCGCCGAGGCGGCGCTGCTGGTCGAGAGCGGCTGGGCGCACGAGCTCGTCGCCGACCGCGCCACGCTGCGCGCGGTCGCCCCGCGGGTGCAGGCCCTCGGCGAGGACCACGAGCTGGCCCGCGACCCGGCCGCGCGCACCGCCCGGCTGCCGAGCCTCGCCCACCGGGTGGCCCGCGCGGCGCTGGCCGAGGGCACGCCGGTGCTGGTGCAGGTGCCGCGCGCCGGCTACGCGCCCGGGCTGTCGTGCGACCGCTGCCGGGCGCCGGCCCGCTGCGCGGTCTGTTCCGGGCCGCTGGGCATCGCGCCCACGCCCGGGCCGGGCGGCTCGCGGGTGCCCGCCTGCCGCTGGTGCGCCCGGCCCGCGGCCACCTTCGACTGCCCGCACTGCCACGGGACGAAGCTGCGCGCCTCCGTCGTCGGCGCCAACCGCACCGCCGAGGAGCTGGGCCGGGCGTTCCCCGGGGCGCCGGTGCGGGTGTCCGGACGCGGGTCCGGCGTGCTGCCGTCGGTGCCCGCCGGGCCGCAGCTGGTCGTGGCCACGCCGGGCGCCGAGCCGGTCGCCGAGGGCGGCTACGGCGCCGCGCTGCTGCTGGACTCGTGGGCGCTGCTCGGGCGGGCGGACCTGCGGGCGGGGGAGGAGACCCTGCGCCGCTGGATGAACGCCGCCACGCTCGTGCGGGCGCACGGCTCGGTCGTCGTCGCCGCCGACGCCGCGCACCCCGTCGTCCAGGCGCTGGTCCGCTGGGACCCGGGCTGGCTGGCCGGGCGCGAGCTCGCCGACCGCCGCGAGCTCGGCTTCCCGCCGGCCACCCGGATGGCCGCGCTGTCCGGGTCGCCGGCGGCGCTGGCGGAGTTCCTGGGCGCCGCGCGGCTGCCCGACGACGCCGACCTCCTCGGCCCGGTGCCCGAGCCCCCGCGGCCCGGGCAGGACGGCGAGCGCGAGCGGTACCTCGTGCGGGTGCCGCGCACCGAGGGCCTGGCGCTGGCGACCGCCCTGGCCGAGGTGCAGGGCGTGCGCAGCGCCCGCAAGGTGCCCGAGCACGTCCGCGTCCAGCTCGACCCGCTCGACCTCGTGTGACGGGTCCCCGCCCGCCCCCACCTACGCTGGGCGGGTGAGCGTCACCCCCATCCGGCTGCTGGGCGACCCGGTCCTGCACCGGCCCGCGGCGCCCGTCGTCGACTTCGACGCGGAGCTGCGCCGGCTCGTCGCGGACCTGACCGACACCATGCACGCCGCCGGCGGCGCCGGGCTCGCCGCGCCGCAGATCGGCGTCGGACTGCGCGTCTTCACCTGGTACGTCGACGGCGAGGTGGGTCACCTGGTCAACCCCTCGGTCGACCTCGTCGGCGACGAGACCGAGGAGGCGCCCGAGGGCTGCCTGTCCATCCCGGGCTTCCGCTTCGACTGCCGCCGCCACCTGCACGTCGTCGCCACCGGCTGGAACCAGCACGGCGACCCGGTGCGGGTGGAGGGCTCGGACCTGCTGGCCCGCGCGGTGCAGCACGAGGTCGACCACCTCGACGGCGTCGTGTTCGTCGACCGGCTCGACCCCGAGGCCGCCGCCGCGGCACGGGCCGCGCTGGCCGAGGCCGAGTGGGCCGGCATGGGCGCCTGGGTGCCGCGCGTGGAGGTGAGCCCCCACTGAGGCTCCTGTTCGCCGGGACGCCCGAGGCCGCCGTCCCCTCGCTGGACGCGCTGCTGGCCTCCGACCACGAGGTGGTCGCCGTGCTCACCCGGCCCGACGCCCGCTCCGGCCGCGGCCGGAAGGTCAGCCGCTCCCCGGTGGCCGAGCGCGCCGACGCCGCCGGGCTGCCGGTGCTGCAGCCGCGCTCGCCGCGCGAGCCGGAGTTCCTCGGGCAGCTCGCGGACCTCGCCGTCGACTGCGCGCCGGTGGTCGCCTACGGCGCGCTGGTCCCGCCCGCGGCGCTGGAGCTGCCCGCGCACGGCTGGGTGAACCTGCACTTCTCGCTGCTGCCGGCCTGGCGCGGCGCCGCGCCCGTGCAGCACGCGGTCATGGCCGGCGACGAGGTCACCGGCGCCTGCACCTTCCGGCTCGAGCAGGGCCTGGACACCGGCCCGGTCTTCGGCGTGGTCACCGAGCCGATCGGCCCGCGCGACACCGCCGGCGACCTGCTCGGCCGGCTGGCGGTCAGCGGCGCCCGGCTGCTGGTCGCCACCCTCGACGGCATCGCCGCCGGCACGCTGGTCCCGCGGCCCCAGCCGGCCGAGGGGGTCAGCCTCGCGCCGCGGATCGAGACCGCCGACGCCCGGGTCGACTGGGAGCTGCCCGCGCACGTCGTCGACCGGCGGGTGCGCGGGGTGACCCCGGTGCCGGGCGCGTGGACCACCTGGCGCGGCGACCGGCTGCGCCTGGGCCCGGTCGAGCCGCTGCCGAGCGCCCCGGCGCTGGCGCCCGGGGAGGTGTCGGCCGGGCCGGGCGGCGTCGTCGTCGGCACCGGCCGCGGCTCGGTGCGGCTGGGCGAGGTGCAGCCGGCGGGCAAGCGGGTGCTGCCCGCGGCCGACTGGGCCCGCGGCGCCCGTCCGGCACCCGGCGAGCGGCTGGGCTCGTGACCGGGCTCGCGAGGTCACGCAGGGGCGGAGCAGCCCGGCCCGTGGCGACGACGAGCGCCGGCGAGGGGGAGTCGTGAGCCGCCCGCCCCGGCGCCCGGCCGGCCCGCGCGGTGGGCGCCGCGACCGCCCGCCGCGCCGTCCGGCGCTCGACGGTGCCCGGCTGACCGCCTACGACGTCCTCGACGGCGTGTCGGCGCGGGAGGCCTACGCCAACCTGCTGCTGCCGCAGCTGCTCCGCGAGCGCTCCCTCGAGCCGCGCGACGCCGCCTTCGCCACCCAGCTGGCCTACGGGGCCCTGCGCGCGCAGGGCACGCTCGACGCGGTGCTCGCCCGGCTGGTCGACCGCCCGCTGGCCGACCTCGACCGGCGCGTCCTGGACCTGCTCCGCCTGGGCGCCTACCAGCTGCTCGACCTGCGGGTGCCGGCGCACGCCGCCGTCGCGACCACCGTCGACCTCACCCGCGCGATCGTCGGCGCCGGGGCCTCCGGGCTGGTCAACGCCGTGCTGCGGAAGGTGGCCGCCGGCGGTGACCGCGCCGCCTGGCTCGAGCGGCTCGGCGCCGACGGCGACCGGCGGCTGGCGCTGGCCACCGACCACCCCGGGTGGATCGTGTCGGCCTGGCGCGAGGCGCTGGGCGGCGGTGCGGCCGGGGACGCCGAGCTCGAGGACGCGCTGCTCGCCGACGACGCCGCGCCCGAGGTGCACCTGGTCGCCCGGCACGTGCCCCGCGACGAACTGGCCGAGGAGTCCGGCGGGACGCCGGGGCCGTGGTCGCCGTACGCGGTGCGGATGGGCGGGGGAGACCCGGGCCGGCTGCCCTCGGTGCGGGCGGGCCGGGCCGCGGTGCAGGACGAGGGCAGCCAGCTCGCCGCGCTGCTGCTCGCCCGCGCGCCGCTGGAGGGCCCGGACGGGCGCTGGCTGGACGTCTGCGCGGGGCCCGGCGGCAAGGCGGGGCTGCTGGCCGCCGTCCGCCCGGCGGGGGTGCACCTGACCGCCGCCGACCGCGCGCCGCACCGCGCCGAGCTGGTGCGCGGGGCGCTGGCGGGGGAGGACGACGTGGAGGTGCTCGTCGCCGACGGCCGCGAGCCGCCGTGGGCGCCGGGCTCGTTCGACCGGGTGCTGCTCGACGCGCCGTGCACCGGGCTGGGCGCGCTGCGCCGGCGGCCGGAGGTGCGCTGGCGGCGGACGCCGGACGACGTCGGCCCGCTGGTGGGCCTGCAGACGGCGCTCCTGGACCGCGCGCTGGCCTCGGTGCGCCCCGGCGGCGTCGTCGCCTACGTGACCTGCTCGCCGCACGCGGCGGAGACCGTCGCGGTGGCGGACGCCGCGGCCGCGCGGGACGACGTCGAGGTGCTGCCGGTGGCGCCGCTGTTCCCCGAGGTCCCCGGGATCGAGCGCGGCGCGTACGGGCAGCTGTGGCCGCACCGGCACGGCACCGACGCCATGTTCCTGGCCCTGCTGCGCCGCACCGGCTGAGGCGCGGCGGGGCCCCACGACCGACGTCCGTCGCCTAGCCTGCCCCGCCGTGCCCTCGGACTCCTGGCTCCCCGACGACTTCGTCCACCCCCTCCGTGCCGACCTGCCCACCGGCCACCACCTGCGCCCGATCCGCGCGGCCGACACCGCCATCGACTTCCCCGCCGTCATGGGCTCCCGCGAGCGGCTGTGGGGGATCTACGGCGACGCGTGGGGCTGGCCGCCCGCGACGATGACCGAGGAGCAGGACCGGGAGGACCTCGCCCGCCACGAGCGGGAGATCGAGGCGCACGAGAGCTTCAACTACGCGCTGCTCGACGAGGACGAGACCGAGCTGCTCGGCTGCGTCTACGTCGACCCGCCGGAGAAGGCCGGTGACGCCGACGCCGAGGTGTCCTGGTGGGTGGTCGACCGCCTGGCCGGCACCGAGGTCGAGGCGGCGCTGGACGCCTTCGTCCCGCGCTGGCTGGCCGCGGAGTGGCCGCTGCGGGCGCCGCGCCACGTCGGCCGCGACCTGTCCTGGGCCGACTGGACCGCGCTGCCCGACCGGGACTGAGCGCCGGTCAGGCCGGGCCGGGCGCGTCGCCCGCGCGCAGCGCCGTGGCCTGCGCGCGGTAGCGGCGGGCGGTGGCGTGCAGGTGTTCGGTGACCGCCCCGCACAGCCACGCGGCGGCACCGGTGGCGGCGACCAGCTCCGCGGCGGGCGGCACCGGGCCCCCGCCGCGGAGCCCGGCGGCCAGGGCGACGGCGACGACGGCGGCGTCCCCTGCGCTCCACCCGTCGTCGAGCAGGCCGGGGTCCCGGGTGCGGTCGACGTCGAGCCGCTCGCGGTCGGGCACGAACCGGTCCCGGCGCCACCGCAGCCGCCGCCGGTGCCAGCGGCCGGCGGCGACCTCCGCGTCGGCGACGTCGCGCAGGCCGACCGGTCCGTCCTCGACCCAGCTGTCGAGGGACCGCTCCGGCCCGGTGGCGATCGCGGCGAGCAGCCGGTCGGCGGCGGCGGACCCGGTCGGCGACCGGTCCACGACGACGCTGTCGGCCGTCTGGGTCACCCGGCCGTCCAGGCCGAGGTCGAGCAGCAGGCCCGCGCGGACGGCCGGACCGCAGACCGACCAGTCACCCGGGCGCCCGCGCGGGTCCAGGCACAGCGCGGCGACCCGCGCGGCCACCCCGGTGTCTGACACGGGCGGCACGGTAGTGGGACGGCGGCGCCGCGAGGGGGTGATCACCGGCTGCCTAGACTCGGACGACGTGGCCCGGACCCCGATGATCGCCCCCAGCCTGCTCTCGGCGGACTTCGCGCGGCTGGCCGAGGAGGTGGCCCGCGTCGCCGACGCCGACTGGCTGCACGTCGACGTCATGGACGCCCACTTCGTCCCCAACCTCACCCTGGGGCGGCCGGTGGTCGAGGCGATCCAGGCGGTGAGCCCGATCCCGCTCGACTGCCACCTGATGATCGAGGCGCCCGAGCGGTGGGCGCCCGGGTACGCCGAGCTCGGCGCCCGCAACGTCACCGTGCACGCCGAGGCCTGCACCGGCGACCCCCGCGGCGTCGCGCGCGACGTCCGCGCCGCCGGCGCCCTGGCCGGCCTGGCGATCAAGCCCGGCACGCCGCTGGAGGACTACGAGGACGTCCTGCGCGACTTCGACACCCTGCTGGTCATGACCGTCGAGCCCGGCTTCGGCGGCCAGGCGTTCATGGCCGAGGTGCTGCCCAAGGTCCGCCGCGCCCGCGAGCTGGTCGACACCGGCCACCTGCAGGTCCTGGTGGAGGTCGACGGCGGCATCAACGCCGACACCATCGAGCGGGCCGCCGAGGCCGGCGCCGACGTCTTCGTCGCGGGCTCGGCCGTCTACGGCGCCGACGACCCGGCCCGCGCCATCGCCGCCCTGCGCGCCCGGGCCACGGCGGCGACCGCCGGGTGACGGTCACCCCGGCCGAGCAGGCCGCCATGGCGAGGGCACGGGCGCTCGGCGAGAGCGTCCTCGGGACCACCAGCCCCAACCCGCCGGTCGGCGCGGTCGTCCTCGACGCCGGCGGCGCGGTCGTGGGGGAGGGCGCCACCTCCCCGCCCGGCGGGCCGCACGCCGAGGTGCACGCGCTGCGCGGGGCCGGCGAGCGCGCCCGCGGCGGCACCGCCGTCGTCACCCTCGAGCCGTGCGCGCACACCGGCCGCACCGGCCCCTGCGCCGACGCGCTGCTCGCCGCCGGCGTCGCGCGGGTCGTCGTCGCCGTGCCCGAGCCCACCGGCCTGGCCGGCGGCGGCGCCGGGCGGCTGCGCGCGGCCGGCGTCGACGTCGAGGTGGGCGTCGAGCGGCAGGCCGCCGAGGAGGGCGCGCTGGCCGCGTGGCTCACCGGCGTCCGCGCGGGCCGGCCGTTCGTCGTCTGGAAGGTGGGCGCCACCCTCGACGGGCGCGTCGCCGCCGCCGACGGCACCAGCCGCTGGATCACCGGGCCCACGGCCCGCGCCGCCGTGCACGCGCTGCGCGCCACCTGCGACGCCGTCGTCGTCGGGTCGGGCACCGCCCTGGCCGACGACCCGCAGCTCACCGTCCGCGACGCCGACGGCCGGGACGCCGCCCGCCAGCCGCTGCGCGTCGTGCACGACCGCCGCGGGCGGCTGCCGGCCACCGCGCGGGTGCTCGACGGCGCCGCGCCCACCCACGTCAGCCGCGCGGCCGGCCCGGCGGAGCTGCTCGCGGAGCTGTTCGACCGCGACGTCCGCCGGGTGCTGCTCGAGGGCGGCCCGACCCTGGCCGCGGCCTTCCTCCGCGCCGGGCTGGTCGACGAGGCCGTCGTCCACCTCGCCCCGAAGCTGCTCGGCGCCGGTCCCCCGCTGGTGGGGGACCTGGGAATCAGCACGATCGGCGCGGCGCTGTCCCTCGAGGTCCGGGACGTCACCCTGCTGGGCGGGGACGTGCAGATCCGCCTGCGGCCGACCCGGCACACTGGAGAGCGACCGGACGCGGACGGAAGGGGCTGACGTGTTCACGGGCATCGTCGAGGAGGTCGGCTCCCTCGCCGCACGCGAGGACCTGGGAGGCCCGGCGGGCGACGCCGCGGTGCTGCGCATCCGCGCGCGCCGCGTGCTCGAGGACGTGCGCCTCGGCGACTCGATCGCGGTCAACGGCGTCTGCCTCACCGTCACCGGCGTCGAGCCCGGCCCGGACGGCGACCAGGTGTGGTCCACCGACGTCATGGCCGAGACGCTGCGCCGCAGCAGCCTCGGCACCCTCGGCGACGGCGACCCGGTCAACCTCGAGCGCGCCGTCGCCGCCGGGGGCCGCCTGGGCGGGCACGTCGTGCAGGGCCACGTCGACGGCGTCGGCACCGTCGTGTCCCGCACGCCGGGCGAGCGCTGGGACGTCGTCCGCGTCGCGCTGCCGCCGCAGCTGGCGCGCTACGTCGTCGAGAAGGGCTCGATCACCGTGGACGGCGTCTCGCTCACGGTCAGCGCGCTGAGCGCCGCCGACGACCCCGGGCCCTGGTTCGAGGTGAGCCTCATCCCCGCCACCCTCCGGGAGACCACGCTGGGCGGACGCGCCCCCGGGGACCCGGTCAACCTGGAGGTCGACGTGATCGCCAAGTACGTGGAACGCCTGCTGGGAGCGCGCCGATGAGCGGCACCGTCCGCCTGGACACCGTCGAGAGCGCCATCGCGGCGATCAAGGACGGCCGCCCCGTCGTCGTCATCGACGACGAGGACCGCGAGAACGAGGGCGACCTGATCTTCGCCTCCGAGCTCGCCACGCCCGAGCTGGTGGCCTTCATGGTCCGGTACACCTCGGGCTACATCTGCGTGTCGGTCACCGAGGCCGACGCCGACCGGCTGGACCTGCCGCCCATGTTCCGGGTCAACCAGGACCGCCGCGGCACCGCCTACACCGTGACCGTCGACGCCCGGGAGGGCGTGACCACCGGCATCTCCGCCGCCGACCGCGCGCACACCATCCGGCTGCTCGCCGCCGCGGACACCTCCTCGGCCGACCTCGCCCGCCCCGGCCACATCGTGCCGCTGCGCGCCAAGGACGGCGGCGTGCTGCGCCGACCCGGGCACACCGAGGCCGCCGTCGACCTCGCCGTCCTCGCCGGCCTGCGCCCCTCGGGCACGCTGTGCGAGCTGGTCAGCGAGAAGGACCCGACCGGCATGGCCCGCGCCGAGGAGCTGCGGGTCTTCGCCGACGAGCACGACCTGTGCCTGATCTCCATCGCCGACCTCATCGCCTACCGCAAGCGGTTCGACAAGCTGGTCGAGCGGGTCGCCGAGGCCACCGTGCCGCTGGCGCCGGGCACCTTCACCGCGGTGGGCTACCGCAGCTCCTACGACGAGCGCGAGCACGTCGCCTTCGTCTACGGCGACATCGGCGACGGCGAGGACGTGCTGGTGCGCGTGCACTCCGAGTGCCTCACCGGCGACGTCTTCGGCTCGCTGCGCTGCGACTGCGGCCCCCAGCTGCAGGCCGCGCTGGCCGCCGTCGCGCACGAGGGCCGCGGGATCGTGCTCTACATCCGCGGGCACGAGGGCCGGGGGATCGGCCTGCTGCACAAGCTGCAGGCCTACCAGCTGCAGGACGCCGGCGTGGACACCGTCGACGCCAACCTCGACCTGGGCCTGCCCGCCGACGCCCGCGACTACGGCACCGGCGCGCAGATCCTCGTCGACCTCGGCGTGCACACCATGCGGCTGCTGACCAACAACCCGGCCAAGCGCGCGGGCCTGGAGGGCTACGGCCTCAAGGTCACCGGCCGGGTGCCGCTGCCCAGCCACGTCACCGCCGAGAACCTGTCCTACCTGCGCACCAAGCGCGACCGGATGGGCCACCTGCTCGACATCATCGAGCCCGAGACCGAGTCCGGCCCCGCCGACGTCCCCACCGGTGAGCACGCCACCGTCCCGGGCACCGACGTCCCGCTGGGCCAGAGGGAGCAGCGGCTGTGAACGAGCCGGCGAGTCCACCGAGGGGCACAGCAGCGGGTCCGCGCACGCGGCCGGCGACCGTCGGCGAGGAGGCGGCGTGAGCGGGCAGGGACGCCCCGAGGCCGGCGCGGTCGACGCCGCCGGGCTGACGCTGGGCATCGTCGCGACCACCTGGCACGCCGAGATCACCGACGCGCTGCTCGCCCGCGCCGTCGAGGCCGCCCGCGCCAGCGGCATCGACCGGCCGACCGTCGTCCGGGCGCCGGGCGCGGTGGAGCTGCCGGTGGTCGCCCAGGCGCTGGCCGAGCGGCACGACGCCGTCGTCGCGCTCGGCGTGGTCATCCGCGGCGGCACCCCGCACTTCGAGTACGTCTGCGACGCGGTCACCGCGGGCCTCACCCGGGTGGCGCTGGACGCCGGCAGGCCCGTCGGCAACGGCGTGCTCACCTGCGACACCGAGGAGCAGGCCCGCGACCGCGCCGGCCTGCCCGGCTCCGCCGAGGACAAGGGCTGGGAGGCCGCCGTCGCCGCGCTGGCCACCGCGCTCACCCTCCGCGACCTGCGCGGGCCGCGGCACTCCACCGGCTTCCAGGCCACCCCGGCCGTCGGGCAGGGGCTGGCGTGAAGCGCTTCGACGAGCTGTTCGCCGAGCTGTCGGCCAAGGTCGCCGCGGGCGACCCCGCCTCGGGCACGGTGACCGCCGTCCGCGACGGCGTGCACGCCGCCGGCAAGAAGGTGGTCGAGGAGGCGGCGGAGTCCTGGATGGCCGCCGAGCACGAGGGGCCCGAGCGGACGGCGGAGGAGATCAGCCAGCTCCTCTACCGCGTGCAGGTCCTCATGCTCGCCCGCGGGCTGACCCTCGACGACGTCTACACCCACCTCTGAACCACCGCCGTCGACCCACAGGAGACACACAGTGCTGCGCATCGCCGTGCCCAACAAGGGCGTCCTGAGCGAGCCCGCGGCCGCGATGCTCGCCGAGAGCGGCTACCGCCAGCGGCGCAGCACCAAGGACCTCGCGGTCTACGACCCCGAGAGCGACACCGAGTTCTTCTACCTGCGCCCGCGCGACATCGCCGTCTACGTGGCCGCCGGCACCCTCGACGTCGGCATCACCGGCCGCGACATGCTGCTGGAGACCGCGCCGGCCGACGGCGAGGGCCCGACCGCCGTCGAGGTCATGCCGCTGGGCTTCGGCCGCTCGTCGTTCCGGTTCGCCAGCCCCGTCGAGTCGGGCATCGACTCGGTCGAGAAGCTGGCCGGACGGCGGATCGCCACCGCCTACCCGGTGCTGCTGCAGCGGTACCTCGACGAGTCGGGGATCAAGGCCGGCGTGGTCAAGCTCGACGGCGCGGTGGAGACCGCCTGCCGCCTCGGGGTGGCCGACGCGGTGTGCGACGTCGTCGAGACCGGGACGACGCTGCGCGCCGCGGGCCTGCGGATCATCGGCGAGCCGGTGCTCACCAGCGAGGCGGTGCTCGTGCGCCGGGAGGGTTCGGAGGAGATCCCCGCCGTCGCCCAGCTGCGGCGGCGGCTGCGCGGGGTCCTCGTGGCCCGGCAGTACGTGCTGCTCGACTACGACTGCCCGAACGAGCTGCTGGCCCGGGCCACCGAGCTCACCCCCGGCCTGGAGGGCCCGACGGTCAGCCCGCTGCAGACCGAGGGCTGGTCGGCGGTGCGCGCGATGGTGCGCCAGTCCGACACCAACCGGGTGATGGACGAGCTCTGGGAACTCGGCGCCCGCGCCATCCTGGTCACGAGCATCCACGCCTGCCGTCTCTAGACGGGGGACCGCCCCTCCGCCCACGCCGCGCGAGCGCAGGCGGCGGGACCCTGGAGGGTGGCCGTTCCCGCACCTCACCACGGCGGCCCCCTCCCCAGGTGGGGAGGGGGCCGCCGTCGGGTCGTCGTGCGGTCAGCGGGCGCGGGTGGTCCGGTCGACCAGGTCGATCGCGGTGCACAGGCCCAGCGCCATGGCGCGGCCGCTGGTGGAGCCGGTGGCCAGCAGGCCCTCGATGGCCGGGCCGAGCGGGCGCTCGCCGACCAGGCCCTGCAGCACCGCGGCGTACTCGCCGCTGACCCGTCCCGCCGCGGCGTGCCGCAGCAGCGCCCGGGACAGCTCGGTGGTGCGGCCGGCGGCCAGCGAGTAGACACCGGCGGCGAACCGCTCGGCGGCCGGGTGCCGCAGCAGCACCAGGCCGGCCATCGTGCCGGCCATGACGTCGTCGCCGGCCGGGGTGAGGCCGGGGCCCAGGCCGATCAGCCGGGCGGCGGTGCGCAGCGCGGCGTCGAGGTCGGCCCGGCGCACCGCGCCCCGCAGCGCGGCCAGCGGGCCGCCGGGGCCGGCGGGCAGGCCGGGCAGCGTGAACGCGCTGTGCGGGACGCCCTCGCCGTAGAGGGTGGTGCGCAGCTGGCGCACGCCCTCGGGCAGCAGCGCCGGACGCGGGCTGGGCAGCCGCGGCCGCGGGTCCCACCACGCCGCGGCGCGCACGACCAGGTCGCCGACGACGATCCGGCCGCCACCGACCTCCGCGGGCGCACCACTCGGCAGCGCGACGAGGGGACGGCCGTTGCTGGGCCGGAAGAGGACGCAGCCCAGGGGCAGGCGGGCGGCGTCGCTGGTGAGCACACCGACGACGTCGGTGCCGCGCTCGGTGGGCACCTGGAGGTACACCGCGGCGGGCATGCTCATGAGCACCCGCGCGGGGCGGACGGGACCGCGCAGCAGGTCGGCCACGCCGGTGCTGGCCGAGGCCGGGACCGCCGAGGCGGCGCGTGCCGGCGACGCCGTCCGCAGCGTCTCCTGCGCCGACGAGCGGGGCAGGGGGATCGTCGGGACGCCGGCACGGGCGGCGCGCCCCGGTGCGGTCGGAGAACCGGTGGTCGAGTGGTCGATGGTGCGCATGTGTGCAGCCCTTCCCCGTCGGACAGCGGGAGCGACCCTCCGCTCGACTCCCGCCCCTCGGACCGGCCGTCGGAGGGTGAGACGCACCACCTGGGGGGAGCGCCTACCATCCAGCGGACGGTCCGACTGGCTCGAAGCTATGCGGCGCGTCGCACGTCCTCTTATGGCGAATGTGGCCAAGAATGGGGGTGCCCGTCCAGGCACACCTGCCATTTTCCCGCAACTCGAGAAGGACGACGGGTGAGGAGGAGGGCGAGTCGTGACTCACAGTGATACGCCGATGACTTCGGCGATGTACCCGACTGCGCCGCTGCAGCTACCCCACGGGTGGCAGAACCCCTCTCCGTCCCGCGCCCTGCCTGCCCGCGACGAGCGCGCCGGGTGGCGCGACCGCGTCGGCCTCCGCCTGGACGAGGCGCTGCGCCTGCCCCGCCTGGTGGGCGCCGAGGTGGTCGCCGGGCGCTCCGGGACCGGCCGCGTCGTCCGGCACATGGTCGTCGACGACCCGTCGGCCCCGCTGGCCACCGCCGGTCCCGACGTCCTCGTCGTCCTCGGCGCCCGGCTGCCCCCGGCCGACGCCGCCGCCGGCCGCGCCCTGGTGGACCGGCTGCTGCAGGTCGGCGCCGCCGCGCTGGCCTTCCGCCGCACCGAGGGGCCGCCCGCGGTGCCGGCCGAGGTGCTCGCCGAGGCCGAGCGGCACGGGTTCCCCGTGGTGGCGCTGCCGGCCACCGTCCGGATGGACGAGGCCGTCTCCGAGGTGCTCGGCGCGGTCGTGCGCCGGCAGGGCGAGGCGCTGGCCGTCTCCGCCCGCATGCACGACCAGTTCATCGACGTCGCGCTGAGCGGCGGCGGCCTGGCCGAGGTCACCGAGCAGCTGGCCACCTACCTCGAGGGCGCCGCCGTCCTCGGGCTCGGCTCCGACCGGGAGATCGTCACCAGCGCCGGCCCGCCCGCCGACGTCGCCGAGATCAGCGACTGGCTGTGGCTGCTCGACGCCGAGGCCGAGGACGAGCTGGCCATGATGGCGCCGGCCCACCGGCTGTCGGGGGTGCGCGCCGACCAGACCGTCGTCACGCCCGCCGACGTGCTCGCCGACGCCGACCTGTCCCCGGCCGACGGCATCCTGCTCGTCCCCGGCCACCACGAGCTGCCCGGCGGGGTGGGGGAGTACGCGGTCGCGCCGATCATGGCCGGCGACCAGCGGCACGGCTGGCTGGTCGCGGTGCACCGCAGCGGCCAGATGGTGGTCGGCGCCGGCGGCGTGCTGGAGCGGGCCGCCGTCGTCTCGGCGCTGTCGGTGATCCGCCAGCAGGCGGTGCACTCGGTGGAGCTGCGCTTCCAGGGCGACCTGGTCCGCCGGCTGGTCGGCGGCTCGCTGCGGCACACCGAGCGGGCGCTGGCCCAGACCCGCTCCTTCGGCTGGCGGCTCGACGGCCCCGTCGTCGTCCTGGTCACCGCCACTGAGACCGCCGCCGACCCCGCGGCCGACCCCACCCGGGCCCTCGACGTCCTGGACCGGCTGGCCGACGGCTGGCGGGCGGCGCTGGAGACCGAGGTGAGCGGCGCCGCCGTGGCGGGGCTGTCCACGGAGATCGTCACGGTGCTGCCGCTGGACGGCCGGACGCCGGAGGAGATCACCTCGCTGGTCACCGCGGTGACCTCGCGGGTCAACGCGCGGGTGCGCCGGGTCGGCCGGGTGCTCGGCACCGGCATCGGCCGCCCCGCGGAGTCGATCTCGGCGCTGGGCGAGGCGCACCAGCAGGCGCAGCGGGCGCTCGGCGTGGGGCAGGAGATCCACGGCGCGGCCGCGGTCACCCACTTCGACCAGCTCGGGGTGTTCCGGTTGCTGTCGCTCATCCCGGACAGCACGGAGCTGCGCTCCTACGTCGACGAGGTGCTCGGCTCGCTGGCCGACGCCGCCGACCCGGACTCGGCCGACCTGCGCGAGACGCTGCGGGTGCTGCTGGAGACCAACCTCAACGTCGCGGAGTCCGCCCGCCGACTGCACTTCCACTACAACACGATGCGCTACCGGATCGGCAAGCTCGAGCGGCTGCTCGGGCCCTTCACCACCGATCCCACGCTGCGGCTGAACCTGCTGCTGGCGCTGCACGCCGCGCGCATGCGCGGGCTGGACCAGCCGCACCGCCCGCCGGTCGACTCGGGGCTGCTGCCCCCCGACGACGGCTACGACGCGCTGGTCTGAGGCCGGGTCAGCTCCAGGCTGGCCTCCCACAGCTCCCGGGCGCGGCCGGGGTCTCGGCTGTCCGGCGACGACGGCGCCTCGACGCCGCGCTCGAGGTAGCGCCCGCTGGTGCCCGGCGGGCCGGTGACCGCGGCGGCGAGCCGGGCGGCCGCCTCGTCGACGCTGGAGGCGAACGGCAGCCGGGCCAGCAGGGGCGCGAGGCCGGTGTAGACCGCGCGGGCCGGGGCGGGGTACCGGTGGTGCAGCCCGGTGCCCGGCACCAGGCCGGGGTCGAAGACGGCGACGTCGACCTCCGGGTGCCGGCGGGCCAGCTCGGCGCCGAAGAGGACGTTGGCGAGCTTGGACGTCGCGTAGGCGCGCTGCCCGGACTCCCGGCGCGGGCGGGCCAGCTCGCGCGGGTCGGCCCAGCGCGGCGCCGGGAACGGCCCGGACTTCCGCCAGGTGCCCCAGTGGGTGCCGCTGCCGACCACGACCACCCGCGCGCCGGGCGCCAGGTGCGGCAGCAGCTCCACGGTGAGCAAGAAGTGCGCGAGGTGGTTGACCGCGAAGGTCAGCTCGTGGCCGTCGGCGCTCGCCTCGTCGGCGACCGGCAGCTGGACGCCGGCGTTGAGCACCAGCGCGTCCAGCGGCTCGCCGGCGGCGACGCGGGCCGCGGCCGCCCGGACGGCACCGAGGGAGGCCAGGTCCAGGTCGACCACCTCGGCCAGGGGTCCCAGCTCGGCGGCCACCGCCGCGCCGCGGGCGGCGTCGCGGGCGCCGAGCAGCAGGCGCCACTGCCCGGTGGCCGCCAGGTGCCCGGCGGCGGCCCGCCCGAGCCCCGACGTCGCCCCGGTGACCAGGGCCGTGCGGATGTCGCCCATCGTGCCTCCCGGGGCCTCGCGGGACGGCGTCCCGATGTGGGACTCTGTGCCAGGATGGGACGCCGTGTCAACAGGAGGTGGCGGTGACCGAGACGGCCGCGCAGCGACGGCGCCGGCGGCTGCGTGCCGAGGTGACCCGCCGCGCGGTCGCCCTGTTCGCCGCGCAGGGCTACGCCGCCACGAGCACCGGGCAGGTGGCGGCGGCGGCCGACGTCTCGCGCAGCACGCTGTTCCGGCTGTTCGCCGACAAGGAGGACCTGCTCTTCGGCCTCGAGGACGACCTGCTCGCCGCCGCCGCGACGGCCGTGGCCGACGCCCCGCCCGACCTGTCCCCGTGGGCGGCGCTGCGCACGGCCGCCGTCGCGATCGCCGGTCGGGTCGCCCCGCTGCGCGACCTGCTGCTCACCCGCGAGCAGGTGGTGGCCGGTGTGCCGGCGCTGCGGTCGCGGGCGGCGGCCGAGCTGCGCCGCTGGGAGGCCGCGCTCGCCGACGGGCTGGCCGCCCGCGGCGTCCCGGCCGGGGACGCGCTGCTGCTGGCCAAGCTCGTCGTCGCCTGCTTCGAGGTCGCCCGGGCCGGCTGGCTGGCCGGCGAGGCCGGGGACCTGCCGGACCTGCTGACGGCGGCCCTGGACCGGCTGCCCGGCCTCCTGGAGGCCTGACCTGCGCCGGGCGGGCGGCGCGGGGACGATCGCGGGCGTGACCGCACCGGTGGACGAGCTCGTCGCCCGCATGCAGGACCTGCTCGACGACCTGGTCGCCGCCGGCGACCCGGCCCGCCACTTCCTCGGCACCTACCTGCGCACCACCGAGGCGGTGAACGCGGCGATCGACGCCGGCCGGTTCGAGGACCCGGACTGGGTGACCGCGTGGGACGTCGACTTCGCCGGGCTGTACCTCGACGCCCTGGAGGCGCACCGCCGCGACCCGGCCACCCCGCCGGCGCCGTGGCGGGCCGCGTTCGGCACCGACCCGGCCGCCCGGCCGGAGGCGCACGTGCTGCTCGGCATGAACGCGCACATCAACTTCGACCTGCCGCAGTCGCTGGTGCGGGTGATCGGCCCGGCCGACTTCGCCGACCCGCCGCTGCTGGACTCCCGCCGCCGCGACCACGAGCGCATCGACGAGGTGCTGGCCGGCCGGGTGGCCGCCGAGGACCTCGCCCTGCAGGCCGCGGGCAGCCGCCGCACGCCGGTGGACCGGGTGTTGGCCGGGCTCAACCGGACGGCGGCCCGGGCGCTGCTGCGCGAGTCGCGGCGCCGGGTGTGGGGCAACACGACCGTCCTGCACCGGGCGCGCCTGCACGGGCCCGAGGCGCTGGCCTGCCGGGTAGCCCAGCTCGAGGCCGCGGCGGCCGCGCGGGTGACCGACCTGCAGCGCGGCGGGCCGGTGCTGCTGCGGCTGGCCGTGCGCGGCTTCGGCGTCGTCCTGCCGGAGGGATGAGGGCCGGGGCGGCGCCGTCCTAGCGTGGGGACGTGGCGGCGCGACCGGAGGTCCCCGGCGAGGAGGTCGACGCACATCCGCGACCCCGGCTGCGCGGGGTCGACGTGCTGCGCGGGCTCGCCGTCGTCGGCATGCTGCTCGTCGACAACCGCGGCAACGCCGCGATCCCCGACCAGCTCGAGCACGTGGCGTGGGACGGGCTGCACGTCGCCGACGTCGTCTTCCCGGTCTTCCTGCTGGTGGTGGGCGTGTCGGTGCCGTTCTCCCGGCACTCCGCCCGGCCCCGGGCCGCGCTGGCCCGGGTGGCCAAGCTCGCCGTCCTCGGCTGGCTCGTCGTCACGGTCAAGTACGGCTCGCCGACCGCCGGGCTGGGCGTCCTCGGCCACGTCGCGGGGGCCTACCTGCTGTGCTGGGCGCTGCTCCGGCTGCCCCGCCCGGCGCAGGTGCCCGTCGCCGCCGGGGTGCTGGCGGGGCTGTGCGTCCTCACGGTCGTCCTGGGCGACGGCCCCGACCGGTCGTGGGGGCACGCCGTGGACGCCGCCCTCGGCCTGCGCTTCTCCGCCGAGGCGCCGCACTCCTACCTGGGTGGCGCGGTGACCGTCTTCCTCGGCGTGCTCGCCGGGCGGGCACTGCGGTCCGGCGCGGGCCGGGCGGCCCTGGTCCGGCTGACGGCGGGCGGTGCCGCGCTGGTCGCCGCGGGCGCGGCGCTCGGCCCGCTGGTGCCGGTGAACAAGCGACTGTGGTCGCCGTCGTTCGTGCTGGTCACCGGCGGCATCGCGCTGCTGGCGCTGGCGCTGCTGCACTGGCTGGTCGACGAGCGCGGGACGGCGCGCCCGTTCCGGCCGTTCGAGGTGCTGGGGATCGAGGCGATCGTCGCGTTCGTCTTCTCCGAGGTCGTGTTCCGCGCGGTCCTCTCGCCCGGGGTGCAGCCGGCGGTCGACGGCTGGGTCACCGCGGTCGCCGGGGCGGCCGTGTCCGCCTGGCTCTACCCGGTGCTCTCGATCGTGGTGACGTGGGCGCTGTGCGCTGCGCTGCTGCGCCGCGGGGTGGTCGTGCGGGTCTGAGGCCGCTCAGTCGCCGTCCGGCGCCGGCGGCGGGCTGCCCCCGACCGGCTCGACCGCGCTGCGCTCGAGCAGCCGGTTGGCGCTGACCAGGGTGATGCCGCGGTCGGCGACCTGCTGCAGCGCGGACGGCAGCGCCCGCACCTCCAGCTCGCGCCGCTCGGCCAGCGCGACGGCGAAGGCGGCCCGCGGGTCGAAGGTGCCGCGGCCGATGCCGTCGTGCAGGCCCAGGACGTCCCCGGCGGTGACGGTCTGCCCCATGTAGTCCTCGATCTCGGTCACCTCCTTCCGGTCGCCCGGGCCGCGGGTGACCGACCAGATGAAGGTGTCGTAGCCGAGCTCGGCGGCGATGCGCAGCGCGTAGCCGGTGAGCTCACCGCGGGGCGGCCGGAAGCTGGTGAACGGCTGTCCGAGGAGGGCCTCGATCTCGTCCTTGCAGCGCACCATCTCCTCCCGGGTCTCCTGCTGGGTGAGCGTGGTGAGGTCCCGGTGCGTCCAGGTGTGGTTGCCGATCTCGTGCCCGGCGGCGACGACGTCGCGCAGCACGTCGGGGTGGTGGACGCCGTTCCAGCCCATGACGTTGAACGTCGCGGTGACGCCGGCCCGGTCGAGCGCGTCGAGGATCCGCGGGGTGTACTCCGGCGTCGGCCCGTCGTCGAAGGTGATCGCCGCGACCGGCTCGGAGACCGTGGTGTTCCAGACGACGCGGCGGGTGCCGAGCCGGGCGACGCCCTCGCCCTCGTCCGCCGCGCCGGCGGCCTCGAAGAAGCGCTCCTCGGCGCGCGCCGTCGCCCGGCGCCGGACCTCGTCGTCCTCGGTCGCGACGAGCACGCCGCCGGTGGCGCCCACCGCCAGTCCGGCCGCGCCCGCTCCGGCGCCCAGGAGGAACCCGCGTCGCGTCGTCATGGAGAGGTCCTAGACCCGGGGCGGGGGCGCTGGGAACCACCGGGAGCGACCGGTCTCGTTCCGCTGTGGTCCGCGCTGCCGGATCGCGCGGGCGGGCGCAGGCTGGCCGGGGTGCCGCACGGTGCGGCGCGGGAGGAGGACCGCATGACCGACGCCGGCCGACCACTGTCCGGGAGGGTCGCCCTGGTCACCGGGGCGTCGTCGGGGATCGGGGAGGCGACCGCGGTCGCGCTCGCGGAGGCCGGCGCCGCCGTGGCGATCGGCGCCCGCCGGGCCGACCGGCTCGACGCGCTGGCGGGGAAGCTGCGCGACGACGGCGCCCGCGTGCTGACGCTCGACCTGGACGTGACCGACGAGGCGTCCTGCCGGGCCGCCGTCGCCCGGACCCGGGAGGAGCTCGGCGGGCTCGACGTCCTGGTCAACAACGCCGGCGTGATGCTGCTCGGCACGATCGTCGGCGCCGACGTCGAGGACTGGCGGCGGATGCTGTCCACCAACGTGCTCGGCCTGATGTACATGACGCACGCGGCGATCGACGGCATGGTCGAGCAGGGCTCCGGCGACGTCGTGAACGTCTCGAGCGTCGCCGGCCGCACCGCCCGCAAGGGCGCCGGCGTCTACAACGCCAGCAAGTGGGCGGTGAACGCCTTCAGCGAGTCGCTGCGCCAGGAGGTGACCACCCGGGGCGTGCGGATCTCCCTCGTCGAGCCGGGCGCGGTGGCCACCGAGCTCACCGACCACATCACGCAGCCCGACGCCAAGGCCGCCTCGGTGCGGATGTACACCGAGATGACGCCGCTGCAGGCCGGGGACGTCGCGCGGGCGATCACCTACGTCGTCAGCCAGCCGCCGCACGTGGCGGTCAACGAGGTCCTCGTCCGCCCCACCGCCCAGGAGCGCTGAGGCACGGGAGGCCGTCCGCACGTGCCGGTCGTCGACACGTGCGGACGGCTCCCGGTGCCGCGTTCAGTCGGAGAAGACCTCGATGGAGGCGCCCATCTCGACCAGGCGCTCGTAGAGGTGCTCGTAGCCGCGGGCGATGATGTCGACGTTGCGCAGCACCGACGTGCCGCGCGCGGCCAGCATCGCCAGCAGGATGCAGACCGCGGGCCGCAGCGCCGGCGGGCAGACGACCTCGGCGCTGCGCCAGCGGGTCGGGCCGGTGACGAGCACCCGGTGCGGGTCCATGAGCCGGACGTCGGCGCCCAGCCGGGTCAGGTCCGACAGGTGGATCGCGCGGTTGTCGTAGACCCAGTCGTGGATGAGCGTCGAGCCGGTGGCCGAGGCGGCGATGACCGCGAAGAACGGCAGGTTGTCGATGTTCAGGCCCGGGAACGGCATCGGGTGGATCTTGTCGATCGGGGCCTTGAGCTGCGACGGGCGGATGGTGACGTCGGCCAGCCGGGTGTGCCCGTTGTCGGCCAGGTACTCCGGCGACAGCTCGTAGCGCAGCCCCATCTCGGCCAGCACCGCCAGCTCGATCTCGAGGAACTCGATGGGCGCGCGGCGGACGGTCAGCTCGGACTCGGTGACGATGCCGGCGGTCAGCAGGCTCATCGCCTCGACCGGGTCCTCGCTGATCGTGTAGTCGACGTCGGCGTCGAGCACCGCCCGGCCGGTCACGGTGAGCGTCGTCGTCCCGAGGCCCTCGACGTCGACGCCGAGCAGCTGCAGGTACAGGCACAGGTCCTGGACCATGTAGTTCGAGCTGGCGTTGCGGATGACCGTGGTGCCCTCGGTGCGGGCGGCGGCCAGCAGCGCGTTCTCGGTCACGGTGTCGCCGCGCTCGGTCAGCACGATGGTGCGCCGGGCGGTGGCCCGCGGGTCGACGGTGGCGTGGTACTCACCGGCGTGCGCCTCGACGTCCAGGCCGAACGGGCGCAGCGCGATCATGTGCGGCTCGACGGTGCGGGTGCCGAGGTCGCAGCCGCCGGCGTAGGGCAGCCGGAACGAGCGGGCCCGGTGCAGCAGCGGGCCGAGGAACATGATGATGCTGCGCGTCCGGCGGGCGGCGTCGGCGTCGATGCCGGCCAGGTCGAGCTGGTCGGGGACCTGCAGGGTCAGGTCGCGGCCGGTCCCGTCCCAGGTGGCCGCCACGCCGATCGAGCGCAGCACGTCGAGGATCCGGTCCACCTCGACGATGCGGGCCACGTTGCGCAGCGTCGTCCGGCCGCGGTTGAGCAGGGCGGCGCACAGCAGCGCGACGGCGGCGTTCTTCGACGACTTCACCGTCACGCTGCCGCGCAGCGGCGTGCCGCCGGTGACCCGCAGGTGGGTGGGGCCGGCCGGGCCGACGCTGATCAGCTCGCTCTCGAGCGCCTCGGACAGCCGGCCGAGCAGGTCGAGGGTGAGGTTCTGCCCGCCCTGCTCGATCCGGGCGATCGCGCTCTGGCTGGTGCCCAGCCGCTCGGCGAGTTGCTGCTGGGTCAGCCCGCGGTGCCGACGGGCGTCGCGGACCAGCAGGCCGATGCGCCGGGTGGCGCTGGCCGCGGAGGAGGGAGCGGGGGAGAGGGGGGTGGTCGTGGTCTCGGCCGGGAGCTCGGTCGCCGTCACGGTCGGGAACGGTATCTCGCACGTGAGATACGACTGCTGCGGCACGCCGGTGGAACGGGAAGGACCGGTCCGGCCAGACTGCACCCATGGACGTCGTGGTCACCGGAGGTACAGGGAGGCTGGGCCGGGTCCTGGTCCCGTCGCTGCAGGCGGCGGGGCACCAGGTGCGGCAGGTGTCGAGGCGGGGGACCGGCCCGGGAGGGGTGCGGGCCGACCTGGCCACCGGCCGGGACCTCGCGACGGCGGTGCGCGGCGCCGAGGTGGTCGTGCACGCCGCCACCGACCCGCGGGGCAACCCGTGGCAGGTCGACGTCGCCGGCACCCGGCGGCTGGTGCAGGCGCTGGACCGTGACCGGCTGCGGCACCTGGTGCACGTCTCGATCGTCGGGGTGGACCGGGTGCCGTGGAACTACTACCGGGCCAAGTTCGCCGCCGAGCAGGTGGCCCTGGCCTCGGGACTGCCGGTGACCATCGTGCGGATCACCCAGTGGCACGACTTCGTCGACGACATGCTCGGCACCGCCCGCCGCGGGCCGGTGCTGATCGTGCCGATGGGCTGGAGCGCCGCGCCGGTCGACGTCGGGGAGGCGGCCGGGTTCCTCACCGAGGTCGTCGCCGGGGCCCCGTCCGGCGGGGAGGTCGTCGAGTTCGGCGGGCCCGAGGACCTCTCGGCCGCCGACCTCGCCCACGCGTGGGTGGCGGCCCGCGAGCCCTCGGTGCGGGTGGTGGCCACCCCGCTGCCGGGCCGGCTGTCGGCCGCCTTCCGCGAGGGCGGCGTGCTCCCCGGCCCGCAGGCGGCGCGCGGGCGGGTCACCTACGCCGAGCACCTCCGGAGCTGAGCGCGCCGTCCCTGCCGATCTCCGCAAGGGGAGCGCCAGGTCGAGGGCGAGGTCCGGAAACCGCCGGTGTGCGGGCACGCGCGGCCCCTACGGTCGGCTGGTGCCCGCCCGCCCGGTGTCCCTGCCCGTCCTCGCCGCCGTCGCCGTCACCGTCCTCGCCTGGGCCTCGGCCTTCATCGGCATCCGCGCCGTCGGCGCCGACCTGTCCCCTGGCGCGCTGGCGCTGGGGCGGCTGCTGGTCGGGACGGCGGTGCTCGCGCTGCTGTCGCTCGGCCGCGGCTGGGTCGCCCCCACCCGCCGCGAGTGGGGGCTGCTGGCGGTCTGCGGGGTCGGCTGGTTCGCCGTCTACAACGTCGCCCTCAACGCCGCCGAGCGGCACCTGGACGCCGGGACGACGGCGATGCTGGTCAACATCGGCCCGATCCTGATCGCGGTGCTCGCCGGGGTGTGGCTGCACGAGGGCTTCCCGCGCCGGCTGGTCGCCGGCCTCGCCGTCGCCTTCGCCGGGGTGCTGCTCATCGGGGCGGCCGGCCGGGGGAGCGGCGGCGACCTGGTCGGGGTGCTGCTGTGCCTGGTCGCGGCGGTGACCTACGCCGTCGGCGTGGTGGCGCAGAAGCCGGTGCTGCGCCGGCTGCCGCCGCTGCAGGTGACCGCGACCGCCTGCGCGATCGGGGCGGCGTGCTGCCTGCCGTGGGCCGGGGCGCTGGTGTCCGACCTGGCCGCCGCGCCGGCGTCCTCGGTGCTGGGGACGGTCTACCTGGGCGTCGTCCCGACGGCGCTGGCGTTCAGCACCTGGGCCTACGCGCTGGCCCGCACGGAGGCCGGCCGGCTCGGCGTCACGACGTACCTGGTGCCGCCGCTGGTCGTCGTCCTCGGGTGGGTGCTGCTGGACGAGGTGCCGCCGGCGCTCGCCGTCGCCGGGGGTGCGGTGTGCCTGGCGGGAGTGGCGCTGTCCCGGCGCCGCGGCCCGGTGCGGCAGCCGGAGCCGGTGCTGGAGGCGGCCGCTCAGAGGTAGGCGCGGGGGTCCACCGCGGGCGGCAGCTCCCCGGGCACGATCCGCCGGCCGGTGACCGCCGTGGGGATCAGCCGCACCCGGTGCCCGTGCTCGCCGGGCGCCCACGGCTCGAGGCCCGTGGCCCGCGTGCGCGCGACCAGGTCGGCGCGGTGCTCGGGGCCCACCTCCTCGGCGGTCACGAGCCCATCGTGGCCGTACCCCCGGACGCCCGCGAGCGGGTCAGCGCTCCCGGCGCCGGCGGGGGCCGGCCCACGGGTCGTCGGGGTCCAGGTCGTCGTCGGCGTCGGCCGGGGTCTCCCGGGTCGCATCGGCGCGGCGGGCGGCGGCCTCGAGCGCGTCGTCCCGCTCGGCGGCGCGCCGCGCCCGCTCCAGCCGCTCCCGCTCGCGCTCCTGCGCCCGCAGCTGCCGCCGGGTCAGGCGGCCGGTGTCGGGCTCCGCGCGGGTCCGGCTGAGCCACCACAGCCCCGCGCCGGCCAGCGCGAGCCCGACGGGCAGCACGTACGCCGCGGCGCGCTCGGTGCCGCCCTCGCCGAGCAGCTCGACCACCCCGGCGCCGTAGAAGACCGTCATCGCGGTGGCGAACAGGCCCAGGAGGACCACGGTGGTGCCCAGCGCCTCCGACCACGGCCGCACGGCGTAGGCCAGCGCGATGAGCCCGAGGCCGCCGCCGACCAGGTACAGCACCGTGCCGGCGGTGTGCAGGCTCGGCGAGGTCAGCCGCGGGAAGACGCCGACCAGCAGCACCCCGAGCGCGGCGACGCCGAGCAGCGCCACCGCCGGGCGCGCCGCCCGCCCGCGCAGCACCGGCAGCAGCGCCACCGCCCCGGCGCCGATCAGCCCGGCCTGCACCACGAACGAGGCGTTCATCAGCGCGTGCGCCGGCTGGGTGGCGTCGCCGAGGGCGCTGATGGTGTCGGCCGAGCGCGAGTACGGCAGCACCGACCGCAGCTGCACGACCGTCTCGACGACGAAGAACTGCAGGGTCAGCAGCCAGGCGACCGCACCCCAGGTGATCCGCTTGCCGGGCATGCGGCCCATGGTCCCAGCCGGTCCCGTGCCCGCCCCTGCCGCCCGCGCGCGCGGGCGGCGGGTCAGCCGAGGTGGGCGAGGACGGCGGCGTGCTGCGCGGGCGTCAGGTAGGAGGGGTTGCTGCCGGCGGGCATGCGGAGCACCTCGGCGTCGCGGGTGACGGGGTCGCCCAGCAGGTCGCCGCGCGGCACCGGGGCCGCGAGCAGGGTGAGCCGGACGACGACGACCGGCCCGCCCGCGTCCTCGCCGACCTCCCCGGCGAGCTCCCCGGTCGCGTGCACGCCCGGGCGGTCGGGACCGCTCAGCCACAGCAGGCACGGGTCGCCGGGGCGCATGAGCCCGAGCCGGTAGGAACGGCGCAGGCAGCGGGAGAACGTCGCCTGTTCCCCGGGGCGCCAGCCGGGGACGACCGCCTCGGGCGGCCGGGCCGTCTTGACCACCCAGCAGGCGACGTCGGCGGGCCGGAGGCGGGGCACGGGCCCATCCCAGCAGCCGGGCACGATGGGCGCGTGCCGCCCCCGCCCGCCGCCGCGCCGGGCGGGGAGGAGCCGCTGCCGCCGGGGCACCGGGCCGGCGACGCGGGCCTGCGCCGCGCGTCGGGAGCGGTGTTCCTCGCCGGCGTCGCCGTGTTCGCCGTCCTGTACGCCCCGCAGGCGCTGCTGCCCGAGCTGACCCGTGCCTTCGCCGTGTCGCCGGCCGCGGCCACGCTGTCGGTCTCGGTGGCGACGGCGGGGCTGGCGCTAGGGCTGCTCGTGCTCGGCCCGCTGTCGGACCGGATCGGCCGCCGGCCGGTGCTGCGGGCGGCGCTGGCGGTGGCGAGCGGGCTGGCGGTGCTGACCGCGGCGGCGCCGGCGTGGGAGGCGCTGCTCGTCCTGCGCGGCCTGCAGGGGTTCGCGCTGGCCGGGCTGCCCGCCGTCGGCGTCGCCTACCTCCGCGAGGAGCTGGACGCCTCGGTGAGCTCGCGGGCGATCGGGCTGTTCGTCGGCGGCACGGCGATCGGCGGGCTCAGCGGCCGGGTGGTCGCCGGGGCGCTGGCCGACCTCGGCGGCTGGCGGGCGGCGGTCGGCGGCATCGCCGGGCTCGCGGTGGCGTGCACGGTCGCCGTCTGGGTGCTGCTGCCGGACTCGCGCCGGTTCGTCGCGGTGCCGCGGGAGACGCCGGTGCTGCACCAGCTCGCGCGCGGCTTCGGCGACCCGGTGCTGCTGGGTCTCTACGGGCTGGCGGCGCTGCTGATGGGCGGGTTCGTGGCGGTCTACAACGCGGGCACGTTCCGGCTGGAGGCCGAGCCGTACGGGCTGTCGCCCGCGCTGGCCGGGCTGGTGTTCCTGACCTACCTGCTGGGATCGGTGGCGTCACCGGTCGCCGGGGGCCTGGCCGAGCGGGCCGGGCGGCGGGTGGTGGTCCCGGTGGCGCTGGCGGTGACCGCGGCGGGCCTCGCGCTGACCCTGGCCGCGCCGCTGGCGCTGTTCGTCACGGGCCTGGCGGTGCTGACGGTCGGCTTCTTCGCCGCGCACGGCGTGGCCAGCGGCTGGGTGGCCGCGCGGGCGGCGCTGGGGGAGCGGCCGGTCGGCCAGGCCGCCTCGCTGTACTCGTTCTGGTACTACGTCGGCTCGTCGGTGGGCGGCACGCTGGCCGGCCGGGCCTGGGCGGCGGCGGGGTGGCCGGGCGCGGTGGTGGTCGCGGGCACCGGCATCGGCGGGGCCCTGGTGCTGGCCCTGCTGCTCGGGCGCAGCAGCGCGCCGGGCCGGGGCTGAGGGGGGGGGGGGGGGCGGGGCCCCCCCCCCCGCGGGGTCGCGGGGGTGGGGCCCCCACACCGGGACCGGCGCGCGCCCCCCGCGGGGGGGGGGGCGGTGGGGTCTTCACA
>NZ_JBJGZT010000014.1:0-126251 GCF_054050655.1 Geodermatophilus sp. SYSU D00663
GCGCGGGGGTCCCGCGGACCGGCTGCGCGGCCGGTGGCAGGCTTCCCCGTCGTGAGCACGCAGGACGGTGACACGGTGCGGACGACCCCGGGCCCGGGCGGCGAGCTGCCGGCCCCGGGGGGGGGGGGGGGGGGGGGGGGGGCGGGCCGGGGGGGTTTGTTTTTTTTTTTTTGTTGTGGGCGTTAAGCGCGGCCGGGCCGGGCCGCCCGCCGGGGGGGGGGGGGGGCCCCCCCCCCCCCCCCCCCCACCACCGGGCCGGCAGCCGGCCCGAGGGGTAGAACGCCACGAGGACGGTGGCGGGCAGCACCAGGGACGGCAACCACGTCATCGACCCGGCCTGCGCCACCCACCGCGCCCCCGGCCAGGGCGGGTCGGCCACGTCCACCCCGTAGCCGCCGTAGGCGCCCGTGCCGACGCTGACCGCCTGCAGCAGCCCGCACAGCACGAGCAGCCAGCCGATGACGTTGCGCGGCCGCAGGCGCACGAGCAGGGCCCCGGTGGCGGCACTGGCCACGGCGTACAGGGCGCCGATCGCGGTCGGCTCGGGTTCGGGCAGTCGCGGGGCGACCCACGCGGCCAGTGCACCGGCGGCGGCGCAGAGCAGGACCGCCGCGACGGCGACGGTGGTGGGGAGAGCGCGCCCGCGCACGGCGTCAGTGTGGCTCCGGCGGCGTCCCGGGTGGGGCCTCCGGCGTCCCGGCCGGGCCGGGAGGTCCTCCCGGGTCGGCCGGGTCGCGTGCCCCGTCCGGCGGGTCGCCGTGGGCGGCCACGGTCGTCCCGTCCGGCCGCGAGGGCCGGCCCGATGGAGGAGGACCGTCATGACCGCCAGTCCCGCCCGCCCGCCCGTCGCCGCGCGCCGGCCCACGCCGCTCCCCGACGGCTGGACCACCGCCGGCGCCGGTGTGGGCCTGGGCTGCACGCTCGTGGGCCAGTTCGTGGAGACGCCGTGGAGGTCCGGGTCCGACGCGTGGGGGACGGACTTCCACGGCAACGGCGGCTGGGGCGGCCTGGTGCTGCTGGTCGCCTTCGTCGCGGTGGCGGCGCTCGTCGCGGGATTCGTGGCCGTGCGCGCCCGGACCGCCCCGCCTGCACGCACCGCCCGGGTCGCCCTCGTGCTCGCCGCGCTCGGCGCCGTCTCGGTCCTGGTCTTCTGGACCGGGGTGCCGGCCGTCCTCGCCGGAGCCGCCACGGGCCTCGCGCTGGACGCCCGCCGCCGCCTCGGGCGGCTCCCCGCCGCAGCCGCCGCGGGCCTGACCCTGGCCGTCCTGACCGTCGCCGCCGCCGTCTGGCTGGCGTTCACCGGCTGACCCGCACCCGTCCCGGGACCGTCCGCAGCCGCAGGCGGTCCCGGCGGCGCGCGCCGCGCGGGTAGGGGGTGCCCGTGCTGCTCACCGTGGGCCACGGGGCCGACGACCGGACCGCCCTCGCCGCCCGGCTGTCCGGTGCCGGGGTGGAGCTCGTGGTCGACGTCCGCCGCTTCCCCGGCAGCCGCGGCAACCCCGACGTCCGGCGGGAGGCGCTCGAGGAGTGGCTGCCGGCCGCCGGCGTCGGCTACCGGTGGGAGGAGCGGCTCGGCGGACGGCGCCGGCTGCCCCCGGGCGAGCCGGTGGCCGACGGCTGGTGGACCGTCGCCCAGTTCGCCGCCTACGCCGCGCACACCCGGACCGCGGGGTTCGCGGCCGCCCTCGACGGCGTGCTGGCCGAGGCGGCGCACGCCACGGTCGCGGTGATGTGCAGCGAGGGCGTGTGGTGGCGCTGCCACCGGCGGCTGGTCGCCGATGTCGCCGTCCTGGCCCGCGGCGTGCCGGTCACGCACCTGATGCCCGACGGGCGGCTCGCCCCGCACCGCCCGTCCGGGGGTGCCGTCCTCGGCGACGACGGCCTCGTGCACTGGCCGTGACCGCGGCGCGGTGCGGACCGGTCAGCGCGGGGCACCGTGGCGCGCCACCGACCGCGCCAGCGCCCAGGCGGTCAGGGCCAGGAAGACCGCCGCCTGTGCGGCGAGCAGCCCCAGGTCCAGCGCCCAGCGGGAGGTGGTGGGGGTGAACAGCGGGTCCGGCTGGGGGCCGGACAGGGGCTGCAGCTGCACCGTCGCGGCCATCGCCGCGTAGCCGGCGCGGGCCGGCAGCGCCCAGGAGAACTGCTCGAGGCCCGCGCGGTCGGCCAGCGGGAACAGCCCGCCGCACAGCACCAGCTGCCCCATCACCAGCGCGACCAGGGCGGGCATGGTCTGGTCGGTGGACCGGGCCAGCGCGGAGACGGCCAGCGCGGCGATGCACATCGTCACGCCCACCGCGGCCGCCGCGACGGCGACCTCCGCCTGCCCCCAGGGCAGCAGCCGCGGGTCGTCGGGGCCGGGCAGCCCGATCAGCGCCAGCAGTGTGAAGGCCACCGACTGGACCGCGACGGCCCCGCCCACGACGAGGACCTTGCTGGTGAGGTAGGCGGTCGGCGACAGGCCCACGGCGTGCTCGCGGCGGTAGATCGGGCGCTCGGCGACGAACTCCCGGACCGCGAGCGCGGCGCCCATCAGGGCCGCGCCCACCACCAGCACGATGATCCGCTGCTGCGCCTCGGCGGGGTCCCCGTCGGCCGCGCGCAGCGACAGGCCGGCCTCGCCGGGGAAGGCGTGCGCCATGACCGCGAGCACCACCGGCATCCCGACCAGCAGGGCCAGGAACAGCCGGTCGGCGGCCACGACGGCGAGGTTGCGCCGGACCAGGGTGACCAGCTGGCGGACCGGCGCCGGCCGCGGCGGCGCCGGGGCCTCACCGGCCGGCGGCGGGGGCCGCGCCTCCACCGACGTCGCCCCGACGTAGGCCCGGCGGACCGGGGACGCGGCGAACCGGGCGACCCAGGCGGGGTCGTCCAGCGCCCGGAAGACCGCCGCGTGGTCGGGCACCCCGAAGAACGACAGCAGCTGCCCGGGCGGGCCGAAGAAGGCGACCCGGCCGCCGGTGGCGAGCAGCAGGACCAGGTCGCACTGGTCGAGGGCGAGCACGCTGTGGGTGACGACGAGGACCACCCGGCCGCCGTCGGCCAGCGCCCGCAGGCCCTCCATGACCTGCCGGTCCAGCCCCGGGTCCAGGCCGGAGGTGGGCTCGTCGAGGAAGAGCAGCTGCGGCGCGGTGAGCAGCTCGAGGGCGATGGAGGTGCGCTTGCGCTGGCCGCCGGAGAGGGAGTCGATCCGCTGGTCGGCCTGCTCGGACAGCCCGACCTCGGCGAGGACCCGGCGCACCCGCTCGTCGCGCTCGGCGGCGGTGGTGTCGCGGGGCAGCCGCAGGCGGGCGGCGAAGCCGAGCGCCCGCCGGACGGTGAGCTGGCGGTGCAGCACGTCGTCCTGGGGCACGAGCCCGATGAGGTGGCGCAGGTGGCCGTAGCCCTCGTACAGGTCCCGCCCGTCCCAGGTGACCCGGCCCGTGCCGGCGGGGCGCAGGCCGGTGAGGGCGCCGAGGAGGGTGGACTTGCCGGCGCCGGAGGGGCCGATCACCGCCACGAGCTGGCCCGCCCGGACGGTGAGCGAGACGTCGTCGAGCAGGCGCTTGCCGCCGCGGGTGGACACGCCCAGGTGCCGGGCGCTGAGGGTCGCCGCGCGGCGGCCGGGGAGGACGGCCTCCCGGCCGTCCCAGGTGACCATCGTGCCGCCCATGCCGATGGTGTCCCCGGCGGTGAGGACCGCCGTCCCGGCCAGGCGCGTGCCGTTCAGGTAGGTCCCGTTCGAGCTGCCCAGGTCCCGCACGACGGCGGTGCCGGGTGCGCCGAGCTCGATGGCGGCGTGGCGGCGGGACACCATCGGGTCGTCGGCGACGACGACGTCGCAGGCGGGGTCGCGACCGATGACGACCACCCGCTCCGCGGCCGGGCCGGCGTCCGCCCCCGGGCGCTGCCCCCCGGACACGGACCGGACCAGCAGCTCCGGCCCGCCGTGCCCGCCCACCTGCACCCGGTGCTCCCGGCCGGGCTCCAGCGGCACCGCCGGGCCGGGTGGCCCGCCCACCGTGCCGGGCGGCAGGGCCGTCCCGTCGAGGGAGGTGCCGTTGCGGCTGCCGAGGTCCTGCAGCACCCAGCCGCGCGCCTCGTGCCGCACGGCCAGGTGGGCGCGGCTGACCCGCTCGTCCGGCAGGTGCACGTCGCTGCGGGGGTCCCGGCCCACCACCACCGCGCGGGAGCCGTCGAAGGTCCACACGCGGCCGGAGGCGGACAGCTGCACGACCGTGCCGTCCCGCGGCCGGGCCGCGACCGTCCGGGCGCCGGGCCGCCCGGGCGGGGGCGGCTGGTCGAGACGGCGACCGGCCATGACGGAGCCCCTCCTGCCCCCGTGCAGCCGGGGCCGTCGGTGCGGACCGGGACGACGGCACCGTCCCGGTCCGCCCGGCGCCCGTCAACCGCCTCGCGGTCGCCGGGCGCCGGGGACCCGGGCGGCCGGGTCCCCGGCGTGCCCGTCGTCACGCTGCGCCCGCGCTCCGCTCCCCGGCGTCCCGGGCCGGAGGCGGGCGGCTACCCCATGTGCGGGTAGCGGTGGTCGGTCGGCGGGACGAACGTCTCCTTGATCGACCGGGTCGAGGTCCAGCGCTGCAGGTTCTGCGCGGCGCCGGCCTTGTCGTTGGTACCGCTCGCGCGCCCGCCGCCGAAGGGCTGCTGCCCGACGACGGCGCCGGTGGGCTTGTCGTTGACGTAGAAGTTGCCGGCCGCGAAGCGCAGGACCCGCTGCGCGTGCGCGATGGCCGCCCGGTCCTGGGCGATCACCGCGCCGGTGAGCGCGTACGGGGCCACCGACTCGAGCTGCGTGAGCACGGTGTCGTAGTCGGCGTCGTCGTAGACGTGGACGGCGAGGATCGGGCCGAAGTACTCCGTGGTGAAGACCTCGTGCTCGGGGTCGGTGCCCTCGATGACCGTCGGGCGGACGAAGAAGCCCTCGCTGTCGTCGGCCTGCCCGCCGGCGACGATCGACAGCGCGGGGTCGTCGTCGACCCGGTCGATGACGCCGGACAGCTTCGAGAACGACTTCCGGTCGATGACCGCGCCCATGAAGTTCGACAGGTCGGTGACGTCGCCCATCGTCAGGGACTCCGTCGTCGCCACCAGGTCGTCGCGCAGCCGCCGCCAGACCGAGCGCGGCACGTAGGCGCGCGAGGCGGCCGAGCACTTCTGCCCCTGGTACTCGAAGGCGCCGCGGACCAGCGCGGTGCGCAGCACGTCGAGGTCGGCCGAGGGGTGGGCGACGACGAAGTCCTTGCCGCCGGTCTCGCCGACGATCCGCGGGTAACCGCGGTAGCCGGCGATGTTCTCCCCCACCGTGCGCCACAGGTGCTGGAAGACCGGCGTCGAGCCGGTGAAGTGGATGCCGGCGAGGTCGCGGTCGGCGAGCACGACCTCCGACACCGGGATGCCGTCGCCGGGCAGCATGCTGATCACGCCCGGGGGGAGGCCGGCCTCCTCCAGCAGCCGCATGAGGAAGTGCGCGGCGAACTGCTGGGTGGGCGCGGGCTTCCAGACGACGGTGTTGCCCATGAGCGCCGGCGCGGTGGGCAGGTTGCCGGCGATCGCGGTGAAGTTGAACGGCGTCACCGCGTAGACGAAGCCCTCCAGCGGCCGGTGGTCGCTGCGGTTCCACACGCCCGGTGAGGACACCGGCTGCGCGGACACGACCTCGCGCGCGAAGTGCACGTTCCAGCGCCAGAAGTCGATCATCTCGCAGGCGCTGTCGATCTCGGCCTGGTGGGCGGTCTTCGACTGGCCCAGCATCGTGGCGGCGTTGAGCGTCTGCCGCCACGGGCCGGCCAGCAGCTCGGCGGCCTTGAGGAACACCGCGGCGCGGTCGTCCAGCGACAGGTCGCGCCAGGCCGGGGCGGCGGCCTTGGCGGTGGCCACGGCCTCCTCGGCGTCGGCGTGCGTGGCGTGCGCCGAGGTGCCGAGGACCGCGGCGTGCCGGTGCGGCTGGACGACGTCGAAGCGCTCACCGCCGGCCATGCGCTGCTTGTCGCCGATGGTGGCCGTCAGCTCCAGCGGCTCGGCCGCCAGCTCGGCCAGGCGGGTCTCGAGCTCGGCGCGCTCGGACGAGCCGGGCGCGTAGGTGAGCACCGGCTCGTTGCGCGGCGGGGGGACGCGGGTGGTGCCGTCCACGGGGGACCTCCAGGGTGTGTCAGCGGGAGACGAGGGCGCGGAGGAAGAAGCGCAGGTTCGCCGGGCGCTCGGCCAGCCGGCGGACGAAGTAGCCGTACCAGTCGCGGCCGTAGGGCACGTAGGCGCGCACGCGGGTGCCGGAGGCGGCCAGCCGGCGCTGCTCGTCGACCCGGATGCCGTGCAGCATCTGCACCTCCCACGAGTCGGCGGCGCGCCCGTGCTCGCCGGCCAGCCGCTGGGCCAGCGCGATCATCGCCGGGTCGTGGCTGCCGACCATCGGGTAGCCGGGACCGCGCATGAGCACGCCGAGGCAGCGGGCGTAGGCGGCGTCGACGTCGCGGCGGCCCTGGTGGGCGACCGACGGCGGCTCGTCGTAGGCGCCCTTGACCAGCCGCACCCGGGAGCCCGGGGTGGCCAGCGCCTGCACGTCGTCCTCGGTGCGGTGCAACGCGGCCTGCAGCACGGCGCCGGTCTGCGGGTGGTCGCGGCGGAGCTCGGCGAGGACGGCGAGGGTGGCGTCGACGGTCGAGGAGTCCTCCATGTCGAGGGTGACCGTGGTGCCGATCCGCGCCGCGCACTCGACCACCGGCCGGACCAGCTCCAGCGAGAGGTCCTCCCCGCCCGGCAGCGCCTGGCCGAAGGCGGACAGCTTCACCGACACCTCCGCGCGCGGGCCGAGGTCCAGCGGCGCCAGCGCCTCGAGCAGGGCGAGGTAGGCGTCGCGGGAGGCGCGCGCCTCGGCGGGGTCGGTGACGTGCTCGCCGAGGTGGTCGAGGGTCACCTCGATGCCCTCGCCGGTGAGCCGGCCGACGACGGCCAGCGCGTCGGGCAGCGTCTCGCCGGCCACGAACCGCTCGACCACGCGCCGGGTCACCGGGGTGCCCACGAGCGCGCGGCGCAGCGCCGGGCGGCGGGAGGCCCCCAGCAGCAGGGTCTTCGTGGACAGCACCGGCCACCTCCGTCGTCGGTGCGCTCCCGCGGGAGTGCACGCCTGGCCCGAACGCTAGGAGCGCCCGATCGGGTCCACCAGGGACGGACGTACGGACTCCGGACGTCCGGTTTCATACAGTCGTACGGTGCGCGACGACCTGCAGGACGTGGTGGACGAGGTCGCCCGGCTGCTGCGCGCCCCGGCCACGCTCGAGGACGTCGACTTCACGCTGCTGGCCTTCGCCGCGCACCCCCTCGACGGCGGCGACACCGCGATGGACGCCGTCCGCACCCGCTCCATCCTCGGCCGTGGCTCCACCCCCGACACCCGCCGCTGGTTCGAGGACCTCGGCATCGCCACCGCGCAGCGGCCGGTGCGCACCCCCGCCGACCCGGACGCGGGGATCCTCACCCGCCTGCTGCTGCCGGTCCGGCACGGCGGCCGCACCCTCGGCTACCTCTGGCTGCTCGACGGCGGCCGCACCGACCCCGACGACGACGCCGACCCGGCCCTGGCCGCGGCGGTCGCCCTCGCCGCCCGCGCGGGACGGCTGCTGGCCGGCGGGGACGACGACGGCGACCTCGGCGAGGCCCTGGCCGCGTCGCTCACCGGCACCCCGCCGGCGCGCGAGCGGGCGACGCGCACCCTGACCGCCCGGCTCGGCGAGGACACGCCGCTGGCCCTGGTGGCGCTGCGGGGCGCGCTCCCCGAGGGGTGGCGGCTCCCGCCGGCCGCGGCGGTGCCGGGCGAGGACCGCCGCGAGGTCGCCGTCCTCGTCCGGCTGGCCCGCCCCGGCGACCTGCGCCCGGCCGCGACCACCGCGTCCGCGGCCCTCGCCCGGCTGCCCGGCGGCGCGGCCGCGGGGGTGTCCGACCCCACCGCGGGTCCCGCCGGCCTGCCCGCGTGCTGGGCGCAGGCCCGCACCGCGGCCCGGGTCGCGGCCGTGGCGCCGGGGCTCGCGCCGGTGGCCCGCTGGTCGGAGCTCGGCGGCTGGCGGGTCGCCGCGGCGCTGCCCGCGCCGGACCCGGCCGTCGCGCCGCTGCTCGCCGACCCGGTGCTGGCCGCCACGGCCGAGGCCTACCTCGACACGGGCGGCAGCGTGGTCCGGACGTCGGCGGCGCTGTCGATCCACCGGCAGACGCTGTACTACCGGCTGGGCCGGATCACCGCGCTGACCGGCCTGGACCTGGCCGACGGCGACACCCGGCTGCTGGTGCACGCCTCGCTGCGCCGCGCCCGGCTGTCCTGACCGTCCGTCTCCCGGAGCCGCTGCCCGGCGGCGGCGAGCACCCGCGGCACCAGCCGGCGGTGCACGGCCGACAGCGGCGGCCACAGCAGCCGGCCCCACGACCGCTCGTAGGACAGGCACGTCGTCCAGGTGACCCGGCGCCCGGCGGTCTGCACGACCATGGCCGCGCGCAGCGACCGGGAGGCGGTCTCCAGCCGGATCCAGTCCTCGCCGCGCCCGCCGACCCGCCAGCCCCCCACGGTGTCCGGGGAGCGCCGCGGGTCGAGCCGGAAGGCGAGCAGCCCCCGCCAGACGAACCGCTCCGCCGGGCTCGGGACGTCGCCGAACATCGCCCGGGCCCACCGCTCCGGCGTCGCCGTCGCGTCGGTGACCAGGGTGCAGCGGTCGGCGTAGTCGATCCGGGGCAGTGGGCAGGCCTCCCGCGCGGACGCGGTGATCCCGCGGACCACCCCCGTGCCGTCGAGCCGGGCCATGGCGGGTCCCCTCTCGTATACGGTGCCGTACAGACGACGGTAGCGGATGTGTACGGTGGCGTACAGGAGGTGGGCGTGGCGGTCGTGCGGACGCCGCGGGAGCGGTGGGTCGAGCAGGGCCTGCGGGCGCTGGCCGCGGGCGGTCCCGACGCGGTGCGCGTGGAGGCGCTGGCCAAGGACCTCGGCGTCACCAAGGGCGGCTTCTACGGGCACTTCGCCGACCGGGAGGCCCTGCTCGAGGCGATGCTCGACACCTGGGAGCGGGAGAGCACCGACGAGGTGCTCGAGCGCGTCGAGCGGGAGGGCGGCGACCCGCGGACGCGCATCGCGTGGGCCGGCGTCCTCACCTTCTCCAGCGACCGCCTGCTCCCGATCGACCTCGCCGTCCGCGACTGGGCCCGCCGGGACGAGGCGGTCGCCGCGCGCCTGCGCCGGGTCGACGAGCGGCGCATGGGGCTGCTGCGCGAGCTGATCGGCACGTTCTGCGCCGACCCCGACGAGGTGGAGGCGCGCGCCCTGATCGCCTTCTGCCTGGCGATCGGCGAGCACTTCCTCGTCACCGGCCACGGCGGGCGCACCCGGGCGCAGGTCCTCGCCCGCGCCGCCGACCTGCTGCTGGACCGCCCGCCGCGGACCTCCTGACCCGCCGGAGGAGGACTGTTGCGCACTGCACCTTCTCCCCCGCGACGCTGTCCGGGGCGTGACCTACGCTCGAAGGGCTGATGGCTGCGGGAGGAGAGGCGTTGCCTCGAGACGCGGGCGGCGCCGGCGACGTCCTCCGGGACCTGCGCACGGCCACCGCCGTGGAGCACCGACGGGTCGAGGCCACCCTCGACCTGATGGACCCCGCACTGGACCGCGGCCGCCTGGTCACCGTCCTGGCGCGGCTGCACGCCTTCTGGGCCGCGGCCGAGGCCGGGCTGGACGACTGGGCCGCCCGCCACCCCGCCGACGCCGCCGCCCTCGACTGGGAGCGCCGCCGCCGCACCGGTCTCTACGCCGCCGACCTGGCCGGGCTGGGCGGCTCCCCCGACGCCGGCCGGCCCGACCTGCCCGCCGTTCCGGACACCGACGAGGCGCTGGGCCGGCTGTACGTGATGGAGGGCTCGACCCTCGGCGGCACCTTCATCGACCGCCACCTGGCGGGCCTGCCGGGACTGCCCCGGCTGCGCTGCTTCAGCCCCTACGGCGAGGACACCGGCGCGATGTGGGCCGGGTTCCGCCGGGTCACCCGGGCGCACGTCGCGGGCGCCGGGGACGCCGGGCGGGTGGTCGCCGCGGCCCGGCAGACCTTCGCCGTCCTCGCCGACTGGTGCGCCCCGGCGGCGCAGGGGGCCACCGCGTGACCGACGTCGACGCCACCTCCGGGGCGGACACCGCCGGGGCAGACGTCGCGTGGCTGTCACCGGGTGAGCCGGTCGACCTGGACAACTGCGCCCGCGAGCCGATCCACGTCCCGGGCAGCATCCAGCCGCGGGGCGTGCTGCTGGCGGTCAGCGAGCCCGACCTGGTCGTCGTCCAGGCGTCGGAGAACCTCGCCGGGCTGACCGGCGTCGTCTGGTCCGACGCGCTCGGCCGCCCGCTCGCCGACGTCCTCGGGGTCGCGCAGACCGAGGCCGTCGTCCGCTCGGCAAGCGCGTTCGGCGACCTGCGCGAGCGCAACCCGGTGGAGGTCACCCTCGACGTCGACGGCGGCCCCGTGCCGGTGGACGCGATCCTGCACCGGGCGGTGCTGGACGGCGCCCGGGACGAGCACGGGCAGCCCGAGGACGGCGACCCGCCGCTGACCAACCTCGTCGTGGAGCTCGAGCCCGCGCGCGGGCCGCGGCCGTTCTCCTTCCCGAACACCTACCAGGCGGTGCGCGGGACCGTCGCCGAGCTCAACCGGGCCTCCACGCTGCAGGAGCTCTACGACATCACCGCGCGGGCGATCCGCGCCCTCACCGGCTTCGACCGGGTGATGGTCTACCGCTACGACGCCGACCACAACGGCGAGGTCGTGGCCGAGGCGAAGGCCGCGGACCTCAACTCCTTCCTCGGCCTGCACTACCCGGCCTCGGACATCCCGGCGCAGGCCCGGGCGCTGTACGAGAAGAACTGGATCCGGCTGATCAGCGACGTCGACTACGTCCCCAGCCGCATCCAGCCGGCCGCGCACCCGGCCACCGGCCGGCCGCTGGACCTCACCCTGTCGACGCTGCGCAGCGTCTCGCCGATCCACGTCGAGTACCTGCAGAACATGGGGGTGCGCGCCTCCATGTCGATCTCGCTGCTGCAGGACGACCGGCTCTGGGGCCTCATCGCCTGCCACCACTACTCCGGCCCGCACCAGCCGCCCTACGCCACCCGCGCCGCGGCCGAGTTCCTCGGCTCGACGCTGTCGCTGCGGCTGGTCGACCGCACCGCCGAGGACGAGGTGCACCGGGCGCTGCAGGTCCGCTCCACCCTGGCCTGGCTGACCGCGGCCACCCTCGACGAGGACCGCCCGCTGGCCGACACGCTGCTCGGCACCACCAGCCTGCTCGACGTCCTGCCCGCCGACGGCGTCGCGGTCTGCCTCCAGGGCAGCAGCGGCACCAAGGGCGCGGAGCTGCCGGCCGACGTCCTCGAGCGGGTGGTGGCCTGGGCGGCCGCGAGCGGCGAGGACGTGGTGGCCACCGACGCCCTGCAGCGCGAGGCGCCCGGGCTCGGCGTCCCGGTCGAGGTCGCCTGCGGCGTGCTCGTGCTGCCGCTCCCCGAGGGCCAGTACGTGCTGTGGCACCGGCGCGAGGCCGTGCGGCACGTCGACTGGGGCGGCGACCCGCACAACAAGGCGATCGCCGAGCGGGAGGGCGACGACGTCCGGCTCAGCCCGCGCAAGAGCTTCGACCGCTGGCGGGAGACCGTCCGCGAGCGCTCGCACCCGTGGACGCCGCAGGAGCGCGCCGAGGTGCTGCAGCTGCGCAGCCACCTGCTCGAGGCGCTCTACGCCCGCTCGCGCAGCATCGTCCGCGCCGCCGAGACGCTGCAGCGCAGCCTGCTGTCCGAGCCGCCGCAGCCCGACCACCTGCAGATGGCGGTGCGCTACGTGCCGGCCACCCGGGAGGCCCAGGTCGGCGGCGACTGGTACGACGTCTTCGTCCAGCCCGACGGCTCGACGATGCTGGTCATCGGCGACGTCGTCGGCCACGACGTCCAGGCCGCCGCCTGCATGGCCCAGCTGCGGGGGTTGCTGCGCGGCATCGCCTACGACAGCGGGGACAGCCCCGCGGCGGTGCTCGCCCGGCTCGACGCGGCGATCCAGGGCCTGCAGCTCGGCGCCATGGCCACCGTGCTGGTCGGCCGGCTCGAGCAGACCGGCGACGACCGCGCTGCCGGGGTCACCCGCCTGCGGTGGGCCAGCGCCGGCCACCTGCCCCCGCTGGTCGCCGCCCCCGACGGCACCAGCGCGCCGCTGGACGGCGGCCGGCCGGGCCTGCTGCTCGGGGTGCGCCCGGAGGCGGTCCGCGCCGACGCCGAGGTGGTCCTCGCCCGCGGCTCCACGGTGCTGCTGTTCACCGACGGCCTGGTGGAGCGCCGGACCGAGGGCCTCGACGACGGCGTCACGCGACTCGCCCGGGCGCTCGCGGAGCTGCGCGACCGGCCGGTGGAGCAGGTCTGCGACGAGGTGCTGGCGCGGATGGTCCCCGACGGCGCCGAGGACGACGTCGCCCTGGTCGCCGTCCGCCTGTCCCCGGAGGCGTGAGCGGCCCCTCCCGGGATCCGGGAGGGGCCGCGTTCACGGCTGGGGGTCCGAGAAGTCGGCCTCCAGGCCGTCGTCCTGGGCGCCGCCGTCGTCGGGCAGCGGCGCCTCGTCCTCGGCGGCGCGCACCTCGGCCTCGGTGGAGTCGGGCGGGGCGTCGACGCCCCGGGTCAGCTCGGCGAGCAGGCGCTCCTCGTCGGGGCGCAGGTCGCCGCTGCCGAGGTGCTCCCCCGGCTCGCCGGCGTCCGAGCCGGAGGCCATGCCGCTGTCGGGGAGGTCGGGGTCGGTCATCGCGGGAAGTTCGGCTCGAGGCGCGGCACGACCTGCATCTCCGGCACGAACGCCGACGGGTGCAGCAGGAGCAGCGTGCGGACGGTGTCGGCCACCGCCGACGGCGGCATCATCAGGTGCCCGGGGATGCCCCACTGCTCCATCATCGGCGTGTCCATCGCCGCCGGGATGACGCTCATGACCCGCGCCGGGAAGGGCCGCTCGCTGCCGTCCTCCTGCCTCACCGCCTTCTCCCGCAGCTCGCGCTGGATGCAGCGGGTGGCGTTGAGGAAGCCGGCCTTGGAGCCGTTGTAGGCGATCGCGCCGCTGCCCGAGGTGATCGCCGACAGCGACACGACGTGCACGACGTCGGCGGTGCGGCCCTCGGGCAGGTGCTGCACCCGCTTGATGAACTCGCTGGTCAGGAAGATCGGACCCTCGCAGTTGACCGCCATGACCCGGCGGTAGTCGTCGAGGTCGATGTCGGTGATGTAGCCCGGCCGGTCGATGCCGGCTACGTTGACCAGGACGTCGAAGGCGTCGCCGTGCTGCTCGAAGAGCCGGGCCACGACCTCGCGGCGGCTCGCGTCGTCGGTCACGTCCAGCGGGACGACCTCGGCGCTGCCGCCGGCGTCGGTCACCAGCTCGCGGGTGCGCTCGCTGCCGTCGGCGTCGATGTCGGCGACGACGACGTGCGCGCCGGCCTCGGCCAGCGACACGCACGTCGCCCGGCCCAGCCCGCTGGCCCCGCCGGTGACCAGCGCCACGCGGCCCTTCAGCTCCCCTGCCACCCGTTCCTCCGTCCTCCGGCCCGCACCGGTACGCGACCAGCGGACCCGTGATCACGATGCGTCCCCGCCACTCTCGCCGAGGTCCGCGCGGCCCGCAGGTCGGGGCGGTCAGGCCGGGGAGGACCAGACGTCGGCGAGGGTCACCGTCTGCAGCTGCCGGGTCTCGATCAGTTCCAGCAGGCGGTCGAGCACGGTGGTGACGGCCGGCTGGTTGGCGTGGCCGACGATGATCGCCCGGGCGGCGAACCACTGCTCCGCGGCGGCCATCAGCTCCTCGGCGCCGATCGCGCGGGCGTCGTCGAAGGTGCCGTTCCACATCACCGTGGTCGGGTGGCCGAGGTCGGCGGCGATCGCGTCGACGCGCTCGTCGTGCGACCCGAACGGCGGCCGCCAGAACGGGGTGTCGGTGACGCCGAGGGTGCGGCGCATGAACTCCTGGTTGCGCCGCAGCTCCTCGGCCACCTCGGCGTCGGAGACGGTGGTGAGGTCCGGGTGCGACCAGGTGTGGTTGCCGAACGCGACCTCGCCGGACTCGATCAGCGGCCACAGGTCGCGGGCGTTGTCACCCCAGGTGCGGTAGCTGCCGTTGGGGAAGAACGTCAGCCGGGTGCCGGTCTCGCGGACGAGGGTGACCAGCGCCGCGACCACCTCGCCGTTGCTGCCGTCGTCGATGGTCAGGGCCAGCTGGTTGCCCCTGCCGGGGATCTCCTCGACCACGCCGGCCGGTGCCGGGACGGCGACCAGGCCGCCCGGGCCGGTGGGGGTGGCCGCCGCGGCGGGCGGCGGGGCGACGAGGTCCGGTGCCCCCAGGTCCATCTCGGCGGCGCCGCGCCCGACGGCGGCCCCGGCGAGTCCGGTGGCGAGCAGGAGGAGGAAGCCCCGGCGGTCCACGCGGCGGACGCTAGGAGGGCGCCCCCGCGTGTCCGGCGCAGCGACACGAGCGGGCGGGCGCGCCCGCCACCGTCCGTGTCCTGCCGGCTACCGCCTCCCGCGCGTCAACGGCTCCTCGGGACCAGCCCGGCCTGCTCGATCAGGCGCGCCTGCTCGCGGCACCAGGGCGACCACTCGTCGCGCTCGGAGTCCTCCTGGCGGCGGCGGAACGCCGTCCACTCCAGCAGCTCCCACTCCCCCACCTCGCGCGGGTCGGGGTCGGGCGTGCCGGTGAAGCGGCCCAGGTAGACCGGGCAGACCTCGTTCTCGACGACGCCGCGGAACTCGGCGCGGTAGCGGTAGCCGGGCAGCGCCGGGCGCAGGTCGGCGACCCGCAGGCCGAGCTCCTGGCCGGCGCGGCGGGCGATCGCGGCGCCGTCGTCCTCGCCGGGGCCGGGGTGGCCGCAGACGGTGTTGGTCCACATGCCCGGGAAGGTCTGCTTGTCCTCGGCGCGGCGGGTGACCAGCAGCCGCCCGTCGTCGGCGAAGAGGTAGGCGGAGAACGCCCGGTGCAGCGGCGTCTCGCCGTGGTGCACCAGCGGCTTGGGCAGGGTGCCGATCGGCGTCCCGTCGTCGTCGACCAGCACGATCAGCTCCGCCGCGGTCACCGTCACCGCCCCATCCTCCCCGACGCCGGGGGTTCCGGCAGCCGCCGGGCGGGCAGGGGGAGGGCATGGAGCGGTGCCAGAACGACGGCCTCACCTTCGACGTGCACGACGGTGGCCCGTCCGACGGGGAGCCGGTGGTGCTCCTGCACGGCTTCCCGCAGGACGCGAGCGCCTTCGACCGGATGGCGCCGCTGCTGCACGCCGCCGGGCTGCGCACCCTGGCCCTCGACCAGCGCGGCTACAGCCCCGGCGCCCGGCCGCCCGGGCGCTCGGCCTACCGGCTGCGCGCGGTGACCGGCGACGTCCTGGCGCTGCTCGACGCCGCCGGGCTCGAGCGGGCGCACGTCGTCGGGCACGACTGGGGCGGCGCGGTCGCGTGGGCGCTGGGGGCCTGGCACCCGGACAGGGTGCGCACGCTGACCTCCCTGTCGACCCCGCACCCGGCCGCGGTCGGGCGGGCGGTGCTCACCAGCGACCAGGGGCTGCGCTCGTCGTACATGGCCCTCTTCCAGCTCCCCGTCCTGCCCGAGCGGCTGCTGCTCGCCGGTGACGGGCGGGCGCTGCGCGGCGTGCTGGAGAACGGCGGCCTGCCCCCGGACGTCGTCGAGCGCTACGTCTCCCGGATGCGCGAGCCGGGCGCGCTGTCGAGCGCCCTGGCCTGGTACCGGGCCGTGCCCCTCGCCGCCCGCGACACCGTCGGGGAGGTGACCGTGCCGACCCTGCACGTGTGGAGCACCGGCGACACCTTCCTCGGCCGCGCCGCCACCGAGAGGACCCGCGACCACGTGACCGGGCCCTACCGGCTGGAGGTGCTCGAGGACGTGCCGCACTGGATCCCCGAGCTCGCCGCCGAGCGCACCGCCGACATGGTGGCCGCGCACGTCCGCGGCGCCTCCTGACCCGGCCGGGAATCTCCAGCGACCACTACAGGTTCCAGCAGACGGACGGACCACCACCGAGTCGAGAGGAGGACACCACGATGACCCTGCCCGTCCGTTCGTCGTCCCGTCCCCTCAGCTCCCGGGAGTCCTCCCGGGACGTCGCGACCTGGGACCCCTTCCGCGAGCTCGAGGACCTCTACGAGGGGGTGAACCGGCTCTGGACCGAGGGGTTCGGCGGCGCCGTCGACCGCTGGTCCCCGCTCGCCGACGTCGAGGAGACCGAGGACGCCTGGTCGGTCGAGATCGAGCTGCCGGGCGTGACCCGGGACGACGTCGACATCGAGCTCAGCGACCGCAGGGTGACCGTGGCCGGCGAGGTGAGGCAGAGGGAGCGCACCGGCATCCTGCGCCGCACGACCCGCCGCGTCGGCCGGTTCTCCTACTCCGTGACCCTGCCCGGCGACGTCGACGCCGAGCACGTCACCGCCGCGCTGTCCGACGGCGTGCTCACCGTCCGCGTGCCCAAGGCCGAGCAGGCCAGGCCGCGCCGGATCGCCATCACCGGCTGACCTCCGCGCTTCCCCGTCCGGGCGGCACCCCTCCCGCCCGGACGGGGCGGCCGCCGGCGGACGCGGACGCCTCAGCCCGCCGGCGGCTCGGACAGCGGCAGCCGCACCACGAACCGGGTGTTCCCCGGCTCCGAGCGGACCTTGATCACCCCGCCGTGCCGGTTGGTGACGATCCGCCAGGCGACGTCGAGCCCGAGGCCGGTGCCGTGGCCCACCGGTTTGGTGGTGAAGAACGGCTCGAACACCCGGCGCCGCACCGGCTCCGGGATGCCCGGGCCGGTGTCGGCGACCTCGACGACGGCGGAGTCGCCGTCGACGGCGGTGCGCAGGGTGAGCGTGCCCTCCCCCGCCATGGCGTCGAGCGCGTTGTCGACGAGGTTGGTCCACACCTGGTTGAGCTCGGCGGCGTAGGCCGGGACCGGCGGCACCGCGCGGTCGTACTCCTTGACCACGCGGATGCCCGGGCCGGTCTTCGCGCTGAGCATGACCAGCGTCGCGTCCAGTCCGGCGTGCAGGTCGGTGAGCTGGTGCGGCGTGCGGTCGACCTGCGAGTACTGCTTGGCCGCGCCCACCAGGTGGGAGATCCGCGAGGTGCTGTCGAGGATCTCGGCGAGCAGCATCTCGGTCTCGACGGTGTAGCCCAGCCAGCGCAGCGCCGGCTCGAGGAAGTCGGCGTCGACGGCGCCGGCGACCGCTTCCAGGCACTCGGTGTCCAGCCCGGCCGGGACGAACACCGCCGCCAGCTCCCACGGCCGGTCGACGTCGTGGTCCTCGAGCCAGTCGCCGAGCTCGTCCTCCCGGTCCGACCGCTCCAGCGCGCTCAGCTCGACCGCGCTGCCGATGCCCGCGACGAACCGCTCCTGCAGTTCGGTCAGCCGGCGCAGCTGCGAGCCGTCGAAGGTGCCGTCGGCCAGCAGCGCGAGCTTGTGCCGCATGCCCGCGACCCGCTCGCGCAGCGCCGCGGTGGCCCGGGACGCGGCCGCGGCCGGGTTGTTGAGCTCGTGGGTGAGCCCCGCGGTCAGCTTGCCCAGCGCCAGCAGCCGCTCCCGCTGGCCGACCAGCTCCTCGGAGTTGCGCGTGCCCAGGAACAGGCCCTGCAGCAGGTGGACGGCCATCGGGTACCAGCGGCGGAACACCGCGGCGAACTCGGCCGCGGGCAGCGCCAGGAAGGTGCAGTCGGTGACCGCGCGCACCGTCGCCGGGTAGACCTGCGGGACCTGGTCGCCGAGGTAGAACTGCACCGCGCCGCTGTACACGCCCGGCTGGTCGGTGCGCACGGTCTCCACCTCGTCGCGCCCCACGCGCCGGACCATCCGCAGGGTGCCGGTGAGGAGCACGTAGAAGCACTCGGCCGGCTCGCCCTCCGTGGAGACGTCGCTGCCGGCGGGGAACGCGACGACGTCGCCGGTCTCCGACACCCACGCCAGCTGCGCCTCGTCGAGGTCGGCGAACAGGAACAGCTCGCGCAGCCGCGCGGGCTCCAGGCGGGCGGGCGCGGTCACCGCTCCTCCAGGTAGCGGTGCACCAGCGTGACCGCCATGGCGCCCTCGCCGACGGCGGAGGCCACCCGCTTCACCGACTGCGCGCGGACGTCGCCGGCGACGAACACGCCCGGGACGCTGGACTCGAGGAAGAACGGGTCGCGCTGCAGCCGCCAGCCCGGTGGCCGCTCGCCGTCGACGAGCAGCTCCGGGCCGGTGAGCACGAACCCGCGCTCGTCCCGGGCGAGGACGCCGTCGAGCCAGTCGGTGCGCGGCTCGGCGCCGATGAAGACGAACAGGTGCGACGTGGGCACGGTCTCCACCCGGCCGGAGCGGTCGGTGAGCTCGACCTGCTCCAGGTGGTCGTCGCCCAGCACGGCGGTCACGGTGGTGCCGGTCCGGACGACGACGTTCGGGATCGCGGCCAGCTGCTGCACCAGGTAGTGCGACATGGACGTCTCCAGCGAGGAGCCGCGGACCACCAGCGTGACGCAGCTGGCGTGCCGGGAGAAGAACACCGCCGACTGCCCGGCCGAGTTCGCCCCGCCGACGACGTACACGGGCTGGTCGGCGCAGGCCTCGGCCTCGGTCAGCGCCGAGCCGTAGTAGACGCCGCGGCCGGTGAACCCGTCGGCGCCCGCGGCCGGCAGCGTCCGGTAGGCGACGCCGGTGGCCAGCACGACCGCGTGCGCGGCGATGCTGCCGCCGTCGGCGAAGTGCACCACCCGGGCCGAGCCGCGGACCTCGAGCGCGGTCACCTTGCGGGCGGTGAGCACCTCGGTGCCGAACCGGATGGCCTGCCGCCGGGCCCGCTCGGCCAGCTGCCCGCCGGAGACGCCGTCGGGGAAGCCGAGGTAGTTCTCGATCCGGCTGCTCTGCCCGGCCTGCCCGCCGGTGGCCTGCCGCTCGACCAGCACCGTCCGCAGCCCCTCGGAGGCGCCGTAGACGGCGGCGCCGAGCCCGGCCGGACCCCCGCCCACGACGACGAGGTCGTAGAAGTCGGTGCTCGGCTCGACCGTGAGGCCGACCGCGGCGGCGAGCTCCGCCTCGGTCGGCGCCAGCAGGGCCTCCCCGCCCGGCGGCACCACGACCGGGACGTCGTCGGGACCCGCGCCGGCCGCGGCGAGCAGCCGCCGTCCCTCGGGCTCCTCGACGCTGTACCAGCGGTACGGGACGGCGTTGCGGGCCAGGAAGTCGCGGGCGGCGAACGACGGCGCCGACCAGTGGTGGCCGACCAGCTTGACGTCCTCGACGGCGGTGTCCGGGCTGGCCTCCCAGGAGGCGACCATGGCGTCGACGACCGGGTAGAGCTTCTCCTCCGGCGGCTCCCACGGCTTGAGCAGGTAGTGGTCGACGTCGACGAGGTTGATCGCCTGGATGGCGGCGTCGGTGTCGGCGTACGCGGTGAGCAGCGCGCGGCGCGCGCGGGGGAACAGGTCCATCGCCTGCTCGAGGAACTCGATGCCGTTCATCCCGGGCATCCGGTAGTCGGCGAGCACCGCCGCCACCCGGTCCCCGCGCAGCTTGAGCTCCCGCAGCGCCCCGAGCGCCTCCTCGCCGGAGGAGGCGCGGACCACCCGGAACCGCTCGCCGTAGTGGCGGCGCAGGTCGCGCGCGACCGCCCGGGACACCCCGGGGTCGTCGTCGACGGTGAGCAGGACGGGCCGGGCCCGCCCGGCGGCCTCGGGGGCCTGGGTCACTGGTCCTCCAGGGGTTCGGGGCCGCGGGGACCGCCCCCGCGGGCCGGGCGGGAGCCCACGGGCTCGCGCGGGTGCAGCTGCGGGCCCTCGACGTTGCAGTGCGCGTACTCCTCGACCGGCAGCCGCCCGCCGGGTCCGGGCTCCGCCGTGCGCAGCGGCCGGCGGATCCCGGCGAGGGCGACGAGCGCGCCCGCGACCAGCAGCGCGGCGCAGACGAGCACCGCCGTCCGGAAGCCGGACCCGAAGGCGGCGGGGTCGGTGTAGTCGTCCCCGCCGATGCCCGCCACGACCGGGACGACGGCCACCGCGAGCAGGCTGGCGGCCCGCGCGACGGCGTTGTTGACCCCGGACGCGACGCCGGCGTAGCGGTCGTCGGCGGAGTCGAGGACGGTCGCGGTGAGGGGGGCGACCAGCAGGGTCAGCCCGGCGCCGAACGCGACGGTGGCCGGCAGGACGTCGAGCGGGTAGGAGGCGTCCTCGCCGATCCGCAGCATCAGCAGCAGGCCCGCGGCCGACAGCAGCGGCCCGGAGGTCATCAGCGGCCGCGGCCCGATCCGCTGGGCGAGGGCGCCGACCCGCGAGGAGAACAGCAGCATGAGCACGGTGACCGGCAGCAGCGCGGTCCCGGCCAGCAGGGGGCTGTAGCCGGACACGACCTGCAGCTGCAGCACCAGCAGCACGAAGACGACCCCGAGCGGGGCGTAGACCAGCAGCGTCACCACGTTGGCGGAGGTGAACTGGACGCTGCGGAAGAGCACGGGCGGCACCAGCGGGTGGCGGGAGCGGCGCTGCACGGCGACGAAGGCGGCCAGCGCGACCACCGCGGCGACCCCCCAGGCCCAGACCGCCGGCCCGGGGGCGGGTCCGCCGGCGGCGGTGAGGGCGTAGGTGAGCCCGCCGAGGCCGACGACCACCAGGACGGTCCCGGTCCAGTCCAGGCCCGGTGCGGCGGCGGGGTCGCGGGTCTCGGGCACGTGCCGGGCCGCGACGACCACGATCACCGCGGCCACCGGCAGGTTGACCAGGAAGACCGCCCGCCAGCTCCACTCGACCAGCCAGCCGCCGACGAAGGGCCCGACCGCGCCGGCCACCCCGCCCAGCCCCGACCAGGCGCCCACCGCCGCGGCCCGGTCCTCCCCGGCGAAGGACGCCGAGATGATCGCCAGGCTGCCCGGGGTCAGCAGCGCTCCCCCGACCCCCTGCAGCGCGCGGGCGACGACGAGCGTCCCGGTGTCCGGCGCCAGCCCGCACAGCAGCGACGCGGCGGCGAACCAGACGACGCCGACGACGAACACGCGCCGCCGGCCGAACCGGTCGCTCAGCGAGCCGCCGAGCAGGATCAGCGAGGCGAGGGTGAGGGTGTAGGCGTTCACCGTCCACTGCAGCCCGGTGAACCCGGCGCCGAGGTCGGCCCCGATGCGCTCGAGGGCCACGTTGACCACCGTGCTGTCCAGCAGCGCCAGGCTGGAGCCCAGGACGGTGGTCAGCAGCACCCACCGCCCCTGCGGGGTGCCCATCCGCAGGCCCTCCGCCGGGGTCGGCCGCACCCGGGACGTCACCTGAGCGCCACCTCGATCCCCCACCGGTGCCGGGCAGCGGGAGTGCGCTGCTCCGAGGCCCGGCGACGTCGGCGGATGCCTGTGGCCGCGAGCCTCGCCCCGCCGGTCGCGGGCTGTCAATCACCCCGGGCGGCGGGCCCGGGCGCATGGACGCCGCCCGTCCGGGGCACCCCGTGCCCCCACCCCCGACCCCAGGGAGCCACCATGTCGCCCGCCACCACGCCCCGCCGCCGCAGCTGGCGCCTGGCCGCCGTCGGCCTCGCCCTCGCCGCGTCCCCGTGGACCGTCGCCGCCTGCGGTTCCGACGTCGTGGACGACGACGTGCAGCAGAACGTCGAGGAGGGCGTCGACGAGGCCGAGCAGGAGGTCGAGGACGCCACCGACGGCGAGGACTCCGACGGCTGACACCACCGGATGCAGAGACCTCTTTGCAAAGAGGTCTCTGCATCCCTAGTCTGGCGGCGTGTCCGACACCGCCCCCGAGGAGACCGTCGACGTCACCGACCCGCGGACGCTGCGGGCGCTGGCGCACCCGATCCGCACCGGGCTGCTCGCCCTGCTGCGGTCGGAGGGGCCGTCCACGGCCTCCCGGCTGGGCCAGCGCCTGGGCGAGAGCAGCGGGACGACCAGCTACCACCTGCGCCAGCTCGCGGACCTCGGCTTCGTCGAGGAGGTGGCCGGCCAGGGCACCGCGCGGGAGCGCTGGTGGCGCGCCCGGCACCGCAGCACCCGCTGGCGCACCGAGGACCTGGTCACCCAGCCCGGCGGCCGCGAGGTCGTCGAGGAGCTGACCCACCAGTCGCTGGGCCGGCAGCGCCGGATGCTCGCCGCGCACGCCGAGCAGCGGGAGGCCCTCGAGCCCGTCTGGCGCGACGCCGTCTCGCTCAACGACTGGGCGCTGCACCTGTCGCCGGAGGCCACCGCGGCGCTGGCCGAGGAGCTCAACGGCGTGCTCGCCCGCTGGCGGGCCGAGCGCGAGGAGCCCGGTCAGCCGCTGGTGCACGTCCTGCTGGACCTGTTCCCGCTCACCGAGGACCCGGCGTGAGCGCGCCGCTGACCGTGCGCTCCGCCGGCCGCCGCTTCGTCGGGCTGACCGCGCTGCGCTGGCTGCCGATCGGGCTCGCCGCGCCGGTGTCCGTGCTGCTGGCCGCCTCCCGCGGGCTGTCGCCGGCCGACGTCGGCGTCGTCGTCGCCGTCTACTCGCTGGTCACCCTCCTGCTGGAGCTGCCCACCGGCGGGCTGGCCGACGCGATCGGCACCCGGCAGGTGCTCGTGCTGTCCGGGCTGATGACCGCCGCCGGGCTGGTCACCTCCGCCCTCGCGCACTCCGTCGCGGCGTTCGCGGTGGCGTGGGCGCTCAAGGGCGTCGGCCGGGCGCTGGACTCCGGGCCGCTGGAGGCCTGGTACGTCGACGCCGTCCGCGCCGCCGACCCGTCCGCGGACGTGACCCCGGGCCTGTCCCGCGCGGGCGCCGCCGACGGGGCCGGCCTGTGCCTGGGCGCGGTGCTCGGCGGGCTGCTGCCCCTGGTGGCCGACGGCTCGGGCGACGCGGTGCTCGTGCTGCCGGTGCTGGCCGCCACGGGGGTCGCCCTGCTGTCGGTGGCCGCCGTCGCGGCGCTCGTCGTCCCGGTGGGTCCCGCGCGGCACGCGGGGGTGGCCGCCCTGCGCGCCGGCGTCCGGGAGGTGCCCGCGGTCGTCCGCGACACCGCGCGGCTGGTCGTCCGCGACCGGGTGCTGCGCCGGCTGCTGGCGATCTCGCTGCTGGTCGGCTGCACGCTGAGCACGCTCGAGCTGGTGGGGCCGCTGCACGTCGCCGCGCTCACCGGCGACGACGCCGAGGGCGCCGCGGTGTTCGGCGTGGTGATGGCGGTGTCGTACGCGGCGGCCGGGGTCGGGGCGCTGCTCGCGCCGCTCGCCCGCCGGGCGGCGCGCGGGTCGGCGGGCGCGGCGACGGCCGGGCTGGCCCTGCTCGGCGCGCTCGCCGTCGCGGTCGTGCCCCTCGGCGGGCCGCCGGCGCTGGGCGAGCTGTTCACCGTCTTCTACGTGGGCAACGCCGCGGCGTGGCCGCTGTGGAAGGACGCGCTGCACGCGCGGGTGGCCGCCGGGCAGCGGGCGACCGCGCTGTCGGCGTCGTCGCTGACGCTGCAGGTCGGCGGCCTGCTCGCCAGCCTGCTGGTGCTGCGGCTGGCCGACGCCCTGGGCACCGCGACCGGGTTCTGGGTGGCCGCGGGGGCACTGCTCGTCGTCGCGGCGGTGTCACTGGGTCTGCGCTCCGGCGCGGCGGCCGCCTCGGGGCCGGCCACCCCGGTTGCCTCGCGGCAGCGCGGGTAGCGGCGGGGCATGGCTGATCTCCCCCGCGACCACCTGAAGGGCCTCCGGGTCGCCGTCACCGGCGCGAGCGGCAACGTCGGGACGGCACTGCTGCGGCGGCTGACCGCCCCGGGCAGCGGGGTGGCCGAGGTCCGCGGTCTGGCCCGCCGGCAGCCGCCGGACACCGCACCCTACGACTCCGTCACCTGGTACACCGCCGACCTCGGCGAGACCTCCAGCGAGCAGGCGCTGACCAACCTGCTCGAGGACGTCGACGCCGTCGTCCACCTGGCCTGGGTGCTGCAGCCGGGCCGCAAGCCGGACGCGCTGCACGAGGCGAACGTCAACGGCACCCGCCGGGTGGTGCGCGCCGCGGTGGCGGCGGGGGTCAGGCACGTCGTGCACATGTCCTCGCTCGGCGCCTACGCCGCCGGGGCCGGGGACCGGCCGGTGACCGAGGACTGGCCGGTCACCGGCATCCCGAGCTCGCAGTACAGCCGGCAGAAGTCCGAGGCCGAGCGGGTGGTGCGCGAGGTGGTCGGGCGGAGGAGGGACGTCACGCTGACCGTCGTCCGCCCGACCCTGGTCCTGCAGCCGGAGGCGGCCAGCGAGATCGGCCGCTACTTCCTCGGGCCGCTGCTGCTCGGCGCCGCCCGGCTGGTGCCCGGGCAGGTGGCCTCGCTGCTGCCGCTGCCCCTGCCGTCGCTGCGGGTCGGCTTCATCCACGCCGACGACGTCGCCGACGCCATCACCCGCATGCTCGACCGGCGCGCCCCCGGCCCGTTCAACCTCTCCGCCGACCCGGCTCTCGACGCCGACGGGATCGCCCGCGCGCTCGGCACCACCCGGATCCCGGTGCCGGCGACGGTGCTGCGCGCCGGGCTGAGCGCGGCCTTCCACGCGCGCCTGGTGCCCACCGAGCCGGGCTGGCTGGACCTCGCCCTGAAGTCGCCGGTGCTCGAGACCGCCCGCGCCCGCACCCAGCTGGACTGGCAGCCGGCCTACCGCGGCGACGACTCCCTGCGTCAGTTCGTGGCCGCCCTCGGCCGCGGCGAAGGTGGCCCCGGCCCGCTGCTGGCCGCGACCGGCGGCAAGGAGCACGACCCGGGCGGCGACCCGTCCAACGTGCCGGACCACCGCCCGGGCTGAACAGGCCCGTGGCCAGGCACTTCACCATCCACAGACTTGCTCCCCTGCCCGTTCGAACCCATGATCGAACACGTGGCGGGGTCGCCGGTACGTGAACTGGGTGCCAGCCCTGCCGGCCTGAGGTGACACGGCCCTACGGGGCGGTCTCCGTGTGCCGGTCGAGGTCCGAACACGATGCGGTGTGCACGCGCACCACTGAAGCGCTGCGCGCACCGCCGCGGTGCAGTCAGGTGCCATCCGGCCGCCGAGCACGTCCGCGACGACGAACGGGGCGCCCCACAGCAGCAGGGACACGCTCCACCACGCGCGCGGCGGCACGGGTGTCCGTCGCCGCAGGAACGTGGTCGCCGGCACTGCCGTCAGGGCGAACAGCGCCCACAGCGCGGCGGTGGCGAAGACCGCCGAGAACAGGCCATCGTCGACGAGGGTGGGGGCAGGCGTCACCCAGCCGGTCGTCATCGTGGCCGCGGAGCCCGTGACGACGGTGAAGACCAGCGGCAGCCGACACGCCATGCCCAGGCCCAGGCCCAGGCCCAGGCCCAGGCCGAGCAGGACACACACCAGCCAGCTGGTGGCGGTCGGCCACGGCCTCGGGCTGACCGCGGCGAGTGTGACGCCGTCGGGAGGGCTCACCGACGCGTCGCTGCGATCAGCGCGGGTCACAACGGCGCGATCCGCTGCTCACCACGGCTGCTCGGCCAAGACGGCGTCGCCGTACCCGACGAGCACATATGGGTGCCAGGCGCTCTCGGCCGACCACGCCGTCTGCCAGTCCGCGCCCTCGGTGTCCCTGTAGTAACCCGCCGGCGAGCTCGGCCGGGCCGGGTCGACCGGTGTGGCCGCCGGCTGGAACGACAGGGTGATCGAGTCATCGTTGCCCTGGGCGCTGTAGAGCCGGACACCGGTCACCTGAGTCACCGGCAGGCCGTACTCGCGCAGGTGGTCCACCTCCACCCCGACACCGGGTTGGTTGATGCTCAGGAACCAGTCAGCGCTGCCCCATCCTGCGGCGTCCATCCGTTCCTCGAAGGCGAGCATCCCCTCGAGGCTGCCGCCGAGCGCGACGTCGACGCCGGTGGAAAGCGGGAAGCCGGTGGACAGCGACATCTGGCAGGTGGAGCGGTGGTCGTCGGTGTACTTCCAGGTGTCCTCACCGGCTGAGCACCAGGTATCCACGCGGGTACCCAACACCTCGCCGGCGCCGAGCTGGTCGGCGGCTGCGGCCATGCCCTCGGTCATCGAGGAGATGACGCGCTCGCGGTCGGCGGCGAGCGGATCCTCGGTCGGGTCGAGCAGGTCCGGGTCGCCGCAGCCGGTGCCACCGGCCAGGAGTGCAGCCGTCAGCACCCCGATCCGTACGTGCCTGCGCTGGTTCGGGCGCCGGGCGCTCCGCCGAGCCCCGGTCGCGCGGAGCACCGCGCTGCCACCCACCGATCGGCTCATCGCCCTCCGCCCCTCCGGACCAGGCTGCAGGATGCCGCACCGGCACACCGCCGCCACGACACCGTGCCGCCACGACACCGTGCCGCCACGACACCGCGGCGCAGTGACCCGCGCCGGCTGACCACAGGTCGCGACCGTGGGGCGGCGAAGGACGGGGCGCCGCGCGCGGACCGACTCAGCCGCCGGATCAGTCGGATGCCACCGGACCCGGGAGCCCAAGACGACCTGCGGGGAGTCCCGAACTGGGTTTGCGCGACTGTCCCTCAGTGAGCCGCTCAAGGATACCGGCAGCAGCAGTGCGCACATGATTCGCAGGACACGCCGTGGTCCCTCTGTGCCCGCCCCGAGAGTCCACTACGGGACACCGGGCCGGCTCGCCGGGAGGGCGGCTTCGAAGCAGTGGCTTCGGCGCCCACGTATGCTGACCTGGAGCGCTCCATCAGGAGTGATGTGGCCGCCCGCTATGAGGCGTGTGCCGCGGTGTCGGGCCGGATGTGAGCCGGCCGAGCACCTCGCATAGAGGGATGCACCGAGATGTCGGGCTGCCTCAAGAAGCGCTACCCGTCCCAAGTGGCAGCACTGCTGGCTCTACGGGCCATTCAGAAGCGGAGTCCGGAAGCCGAGCGCAAGCGGCCGACGGGCGTCTACCTCTGTTCCCAGTGTCGCGGGCAGTGGCACCTGACCTCGAAGTCGGCGTCCCAGTCCCCGCCGTGGCAGAAGGCGTGCCCGCCGAGTTCAGGTGTCCCGTAGTGAGCCGCTGGGGGACAGTGGTCCCCCAGCGAACCCGGCGGACCGTGTCGACGGCAGGGAGTCTGCTCACGTGCAGCCGTGACGGCGACTCCCCTGACGTACCGGGTGCGGCGGTGCCGCCCTGACACCTCGACCGGTCCCTCGACGGCCGACGTCGCCCAGGCCGGCGTGGCGCCCCGGCGGGTGTCAGCGGCCGGAGACGTCCACGCAGGCCGAGGGCGGCGCAGGGCGCGCAGCCCGGAGGAGACGTTGCCTCGGGCTGTCAGGAGGAGCCGCCGGGTCCGCGGGCGAGGAGGATCGGCCGGTCAGGGCTCAGGCGGTGGCCCGCGCCCGTACGGCGATGACCACGAGGGCGATGGCGAGGGCCAGCAGGAGGAGCAACAGCAGCAGCGGCGCGAGTACGGCGAGCAACACCAGCGCCCCGATCACCAGGATCTTCATCGGCGTGCTCAGCGCGGCGAACCAGGCCTTGATCGCCGCGAGCACCGGGTTGCGGCCGGTCAGGACGGCTCGCAAGGCGGCCCACGCGGCCCGCTGTAGCCCGCTGCCGCGGCCGGCGAGGCCGTGCAAGGCCTCGGCTATCCGGGGTGACAACCGACGGATCATGCGCCGGACCGTCCGCCCCAGACGAGCGCCGAGCCCGTCCAGTGCGGCACGGGCGCGGCGCAGCACCGCCGAGAGGACGGCGCCGAGACCGCGGGACCGCCGTGCCGTGCCCGTGCGGCGGGGGGCGGGGCGGGATGGCGACCGAGGCCGGCCGGAACCCGGCGTGCGGTCGTCGGTGCGGCCGGCGTCGCGGGTTCGAGCCGGTCCGCCGTCTGCCCTGGCCTCGCGGCTCACCTCGGGCGTGCCGCCGGTCAGGTGCTTCTCGGCGCTCGCCGGGCGCCGTCGGCGCTCGGTGGGTGGCTGCGCCACGCGGGTGCCGGTGTCGGCACGTCGTCCGGTGACCGCGCGCGCGTCCCGACCGTGTCCGGCGTCACGACGGATCTGCCCGGCCCGAGCAGCACCGGCGGCCGGCCGCGGGACTGCGGCTGTGCCGGTCCGCGACGAGCCGGCGGTCCGCGTGGAACGGGCGGGGCTGCGCTGTGGACCAGCGGCCCGCGCCGCCGCACGCCGCTCCGGCGCCGCACGACGCTCCTGAGCCATACTGCGACGCCTCCCCCACTGGAAAGCGGAAACACGCCCCGTCGCTGACCCTCGGAGGTACCCACCCGCGGCCCCACGTCAATCCTCCCGGTGCGGGCGTGACGGCTCCATCCCGTTCAGCGCCGCTCCATCAAGGGGGCCGGCCACGGGCGCCAACGCCCAGGAGAGGTGATCCGCGCCGGGGGGTGGTCGAGTGTCGGCCGCCACGAGCTCACCGACGGGGCCCGGGTCCGCATCGAGCCGCTGCCGGCCCTGACCGGACGACAGGTGAGCGGTGGCGCGATCACCGGCAGGTGATCGACGCGCCACTGCGGCGCGCCCGCGCCGGAGCGCCGTGGCGGGGCCTGCCGGAGCGCTACGGGCCGTGACTGACCGCCCATGAGCAGCACTCACGTCGGAAGGGCGTCTGAGCCGGGCTCGTCCCGCAGTGGGCCGCTCGGGGACTCGGGCGGCAGGGACGCTTCGTGTGATCCGCGGGAGGCGGTGCCGGGTCAGGTGCGTGACGTCCAGGCGCCGACCGAGCGACCGGTGGCCGCGAAGACGTCGGCGGCCTGCTCCGCGCGCAGCGCCACGAACAGGCCCTCCGCCTCGGCGAGCACCACCTCGGGACTGTCCTCGGCCACCAGCCGGGCGTGTGCGGTGGTGCGCCGGCCGGCGGTCTCCCCCATCTCGGCGGTCACCAGCAGCGGCACCCCGAGGTGCACCGGGCGCCGGTACTTCACGGTGAGGGTCGCGGTCAGCCCGCCCCGGCCGGCGGCGCGCAGCGCGCGGGCCAGGACGTGGTCGAGCAGTGTCGCCACCACGCCGCCGTGCACCAGCCCGGGCGGCCCCTCGTGCGCCTTGCCCACGGTGACCCGGCCGGTCGCCGTCCCGTCGGGGGTGTCGGTGGCCACCAGCGGCGGCGCCACCGGGCTGCCCGGGCCGTACACCGGGCTGTACCAGCGCTCGCCGGTCTCGGGGTCGTCGACGCGGGCGATCTCGTGCAGGCCGCGGCCGGCCACCCGCAGCCGCGCCGCCAGCTCCCGCGCGACGGCGGCGGCCGCCTCGAGCTCGGCCTCCGGCACCTCCGTGCGGACGGCGGCGTCGACCAGCTCGCGCAGAGCGTCGCCGAGCTCGCCGACGGCCACCCGCCGGGCGGCCCGCTCCTCGGGTGACGGGCTGGGACGGCCCTCCTGCACGGACCCGCCCCGAGCGGCGGCGAGGGGCGGGGGGCAGGAGGGTCCCTCGTCAGCCACGCGGCATGCCGGCCGCGCGCAGCAGCCCGCCGCCGACGATGACCCGCTGCACCTCGCTGGTGCCCTCGTACAGCCGGTAGAGGCGGGCGTCGCGGTAGAAGCGCTCGACCGGCGTGGTCCGCAGGTAGCCCAGCCCGCCGTGCACCTGGACGGCGCGGTCGGTCGCCCGGCCGACCATCTCGCTGCACCACAGCTTCGCCGACGAGGGGCCGATCGAGGTGTCCTCGCCGGAGTCGTAGCGGGCGGCGACCTCGCGGACCATCGCCCTCCCCGCCAGGGTCTCGGCGTGCATGTCGGCGATCAGCGCCTGCACCAGCTGGAACCGGCCGATCGGGGCGCCGCCCTGCTTGGCGGTGGCGGCGTAGGCGACCGACTCGTCGAGCACCCGCTGCGCCATCCCCACGCACAGCGCCGCGATGTGCAGCCGGCCGCGGGACAGCACGGTGAGCGCCTTCGAGTAGCCGCGCCCCTCCTCACCGATCAGCGCGTCGGCCGGCACGTGGACGTCGTCGAAGAACACCTCCGAGGTCCACGCCCCGGACTGCCCCATCTTCCTGTCCTTGGGGCCGAGCGTGACGCCGGGCGCCCCGGCGTCGACGACGAAGCTGGAGATCCCGCGGCCGCCCTTCTCCTCCGGGTCGGTCCGGGCGAAGACGACGAACAGGTCGGCCAGCGGGGCGTTGGTGATGTAGCGCTTGGCGCCGTTGAGGACCCAGCCGTCGCCGTCGCGGCGGGCGCTGGTGCGCAGGCCCGCGGGGTCGGAGCCGGCCTCGGCCTCGGTGAGCGCGAAGGAGCCGATCAGCTCGCCCGCGGCCAGCCGCGGCAGGTAGGCCTTCTTCTGCTCCTCGCTGCCGAACTTCGCGATCACCTGCCCCGCGATGCCGTTGTTCGTGCCGAACAGCGACCGGAAGGCCGGCGTCGTGTAGCCGAACTCGAACGCCAGCTCGACGTCCTCGCTCATGGAGACGCCCAGGCCGCCGTACTCCTCGGGCAGCGCGTAGCCGAACAGGCCCATCTCCGCCGCCGCGCCGCGCAGCTCCTCGGGGATGCGGTCGTCGAGGTCGATCTCCTCCTCGCGCGGGACGACCACCTCCCGCACCAGCTGGCGAACCGCGTCCCGGATCTGCGTGAAGTCCTCGGCGTCCACGGCCCCATGGTGCCGCCCCGGGCGGCCTCCCGACGAGCCGGGGGTGCAACACCGCACCGACGGTGTTACGGACACGCGCGAACGGAACGTCGTCGTCCGGACACACCCCGTTGCCGGTCACGGTCAGCGGCACTAGCGTCACGGACGGCACCCGAACCAGCGGCGCCGTGTCCTCCCCCCGGGAGCCCCCGTGCACCTCTCCGTCGCCGTCGTGCCCGCATCGGGCCAGGTCGTCGTCCGCCTGACCGGCGACGCCGGCCGCCCGACCCTCCCCCGCCTGGCCGCGGGCCTGACCCGCGCCGCCGAGCACGGCACCCCCAGCGTCGTCGTCGACGTGGCCGGTGCCCGCTTCCACGACCGCGCGGCGCTGCGGACCCTCGCCGGCTTCAGCGACACCCTCAGCGCCGCCGGCCGGCGGTGCCGGGTGGTCGGCGCGCCCGCGGCCACCCGGCGCCAGGTGGCCGAGGCCGGCCTCGCCGGCGTCCTCGAGCTCGACGGCCCGCTCACCGGCGCCGACCCGGTACGCCCCCTGCCGCGGCCGGCCCCGGAGTCCGGAACCGACCCGCGCCCCACGCAGCCCCTCCCCGTCGGGTCGCTGCTCGCGGCGGCGGGCCTGCCGGCCCCGGCGCCCGAGGAGGCCCCCCGGCCGCGGGCTGCGGCACACCCGGTGCGGGGACCGGCCGGGGCGTCCCGCCGCCGTGTCCCCGTCCCGCTGGACCGCTGGCGCTGAACGCGCACGTGCCCCGGCCCGCACGCGGCGGACCGGGGCACGACCGGGCAGTGCCTACGCCAGGGCGTCCAGGCGGGCCATGTCCTCGTCGGAGAGCGTCAGCCGCGCCGCGCCCATGTTCTCGGTGAGGTGGTCCACCGACTTCGTGCCGGGGATGGGCAGCACCACCGGGGACTTCTGCAGCAGCCAGGCCAGCGCGACCTGCGCCGGGGTGGCGTCCAGCTCGCGGGCGATGTCGGCCACCGGGCTGTGCGGGGCGGCGAGGTCGCCGGTCGCGATCGGGAACCACGGGATGAACGCGATCCCGTGGGCGGTGGCGTGGTCCAGGACGTCCTGCGACTGCCGGTTGGTCAGGTTGTAGAGGTTCTGGACGCTGACGACGTCGACGATCTCGCGCGCCGCCTGCAGCTCCTCGACCGAGACCTCGGAGACGCCGATGTGGCGAACCTTGCCCTCGTCCTGCAGCTCCTTGAACGCGCCGAGCTGGTCGGCCAGCGGCACCTCGGCGTCGATGCGGTGCAGCTGGATGAGGTCGATGCGCTCCACCCGCAGGTGGCGCAGCGACAGCTCGACCTGCTGCTTGAGGTAGGCCGGGCGCCCGACCGGCGTCCAGATGCCCGGGCCCTGGCGGGTCAGGCCGGCCTTGGTGGCGATGACCAGGCCCTCCGGGTACGGGTGCAGCGCCTCGGCGATGACCTGCTCGCTGACGAACGGCCCGTAGGAGTCGGCGGTGTCGATGAGGTCGACGCCCTGCTCGACGGCGGCGCGGACCACCCGGAGAGCGGCGTCGCGGTCGGCCGGCTCGCCCCAGACGCCCGGGCCGGGCAGCTGCATGGCGCCGTAGCCGAGCCGGTGGACGGTGAGGTCGCCGCCGATGGCGAAGGTGTCGGCAGGTGCGGTGGCGGTCATGGACCCTCCCGGTGCGTGTGCCCCGGGCCGGTTGCCCGGGGTCCCGCACCCCGCCAGCACGGCGGTCCGCGCCGGTCTTCCCGGCGCGCCGGCGGTGTGACCGGCGACACGGCGAGCGAGAGGACGGCGATGGGCGAGATCCTGGTGCTGCGGCACGGCGCGACCGAGTGGAGCAAGAGCGGCCAGCACACCGGCGTGACCGACCTGCCGCTGCTGCCCGAGGGCGAGGAGCGGGCCCGCTCCCTGGCCCCGGCGCTGGCCGAGCGGCACGTCGTCGAGGTGTGGACGAGTCCCCGGCAGCGCGCCCGGCGCACCGCCGAGCTGGCCGGGCTGACCGCCACCGCCGTCGACGAGGACCTCGTAGAGCTCGACTACGGCGGCTACGAGGGCCGCACCACCGCCGAGATCAGCGAGGAGCTCGGCCGCGAGTGGTCGGTCTGGCGCGACCCGGTGGTGGCGGGCGAGACCCCCGGCGAGACCCTCGAGCAGGTCGGCGAGCGGGTGGACCGGGTGCTGGACCGGGCGCGGGCCCGGCTCGACGACGGCGACGTCGCCCTCGTCGCGCACGGGCACGTGCTGCGGGTCCTCACCGCGCGCTGGCTGGGCCTCGAGCCCGCCGCGGGAGCGCTGTTCGCGCTGCCGGCCGGCGCCTACGGCGTGCTCGGGCACGAGCACGCGCGCCCGGTGCTCACGGGATGGGGACTGGGCTGAGGCCCGCCGGCTCGACGGCGCCGGCGGGCGCGGCGGGCCGGCCGAACAGCCAGCCCTGCGCGAGGTCGGCGCCCAGCGCCGCCACCTCCGCGGCCACCTGCTCGGTCTCCACCCCCTCCGCGACGACGACCGCCCCGAGCCGGTGCGCGTGCTCGGTCACCGTGCGCACCACCGCGCGGGCGCCGTCGTCGGGCAGCGCGGACACCAGCGCCCGGCCGAGCTTGACGACGTCGGGCCGGACGACGTCGAGCAGCGAGCGGCTGGACCACCCGGCGGCCACCTCGTCGAGGGCCACCCGCCAGCCGCGCTCGCGGTAGGACTCGAGGACGGCGAGCAGGTGCCCGCGGTCGGCGACGGCGGCCCGCTCCCCCACCTCCAGCACCAGCTGCCCCGGCTCCAGCCCCGCGGCCTCCAGCGCCTCGACGGTGCTGGCGAGGTCGGCGTCGGGGTGCAGCACCGAGGTGGGCCGGGTGTTGACGAACAGGTCGGCGCTCCCCAGCCAGCCCGCGGCGCCGGCGATGGCGCACTCGCGGCCGACCCGGTCCAGCCGGGTCAGCCAGCCCGCGGAGTCGGCGACGAAGAACAGGTCCCCGCCGTCGACGGTGCGGCCGTCGGAGTCGCCGCGCAGCAGCGCCTCGTGGGCGACGACGGCGCGGTCGGCCAGCGCCACGATCGGCTGGTACGCCGACCACAGCTCGGCCTCGGCGAGCACGCCGACCTCGGCGGTCACCCCGCGGCGGGCCAGCTCCTGCGCCAGGGTCGGCGCGGTGAGCAGGCCGAGGGTCAGCGCGGTGTACTCGTTGGCCGGGTCGGTGGCCACCCGCACGGCCTCGGCCTCGGCACCGGTCAGCGCGCGGGAGAGCCGGTCGAAGAAGACCTCCACCCCGACGCCGTCGCGCTCGTCGGACAGGTCGAGCAGACCGGGGGCGGCGAAGACCGACAGCCCGGCCGACCGGGCGACGGCGGCCACGGCGGGCAGCACGTTCTCCTCCGCGGTCGCCAGCAGCACGCGGGTCGCGGCCTCGGGCAGGGGCCACTGCTCGCGCCGCCGCGCCGCGCCGATCGGACTCCCCACGCGCAGCAGGATGACCGACCCGCCCGGCCGGGGCGGGCAGGCGCGCGGACGAGGTCCGACCGTTCAGGATGCCGCGCCGCGGACCTGCCTGCACGCGGCGCGGAGGCCCTACTGTCGCTGCATGGCTGCTGTGATCACCGAGCCGCCGACGCGCACAGGCCGCGGCGGCCGACCACGGGACCCCAGCCGCGACGACGTCATCCGCGCGGCCATCCTCCGGCTGCTCGGGGAGGTCGGGTACGGCGCGCTGACCATGGACGCCGTGGCCGCGGAGGCCGGCGTCGGGAAGGCGACCATCTACCGCCGCTGGCGCACCAAGCAGGACCTCGTCGTCGACACCGTCTCCGACCTGAACCGGGCGTGGACGGTCACCGCCGACACCGGGTCGCTCGAGGGCGACCTGCGTCAGCTCGTGCACCGCATGGTGGAGATGATGGCCAGCCCGGTCGGGGCGGCCACCCGCTCGCTGCTCGCGGCGATGCAGCACGAGCCGGCGCTGATCGAGGCGTTCCGCGAGGGCCCGCTGGCCGTCTGGCGGCGGGCCTACGACGAGGTGTGGAACCGCGCCCAGGCGCGCGGCGAGGTGGGGCCCGGGCTGCCGCAGTCGATCCCCGCCGAGGCCACCACCGCGCTGCTCGTGCAGCGCTGGCTGGTCACCCGCGAGCCGGTGGACGCGGCCTACGCCGACGCCGTGCTCGAGACCGTGGTGCTCCCGCTGGTCCGCCGGAGCTGACGCTCACCAGCCGAGCGTGCCCGGCTCGCCCTTGAACGGGCCGACGACGTCCGCGGTGATCCAGCCGCCGTAGAAGTCCCCCGCCTGCGCGCGCACCTGCTCGCCGTCGACCAGCGCCCGGTCCACCCGACTCGGGTAGAACGCCACCGCGCCGCGCAGGTGCTCGTAGCCCGGGGCCGGGTCCTCGTAGGACCAGCCGACCGCCGGGTACCGCCGCCCGTCGACGACGGCGTCCCAGTAGGTGGCCCGCCCCTTCCACTCGCACCACGACGACCCGGCGGCCCGCTCGAGCACGCCGGGGGCGACGTCCTCGCGGGGCACGTAGTAGACCGGCGGGTGGCTGGTCTCGCAGACCCGCACCGCGCGGCCGGTCCGCGCGACCACCCGCCCGCCCAGCTCGACGACGACGCGGCGCGGCGTCACCTCCGCCGACGGCGGGCGCGGGTAGTCCCACACGGACTCCTGACCCGGGCCGACCGGGTCGCGGCGCGGCGGGCGCACGGTGCGGCTCAGTCGTTGCGGTGCCGGGCCTTCTGCACGACGACCAGCGTCACCAGCAGGCCGAGCGCGCCGACGGTGGCGCGCCCCGCCGTCGACTGCAGGAAGCGCACGACGGCGGCCTGCCCCTGGGCGCGCAGCCGCGTCGGGCTGCTCCGGTACGCCAACTGGTCCAGGGTGGCCGCCAGCGACTCACGGGCGGCGTCGATCTCCAGCTGGATCTCTCGAGGGTCGCGAGGCACGGCGACAGCCTGCCAGACACCGCGCCGACCGGCCCGTTCCGGCGATCAGCGGCACCCGCGCGGGCGATGCGCCCCCGGATGCGACCTAGACTCGGCGGCCACGCGGGAGTGGTGTAACGGCAGCCACGCCAGACTTAGGATCTGGTGCCCTCGGGCGTGCGGGTTCGACTCCCGCCTCCCGCACCCAGGGGTCAGCCCAGGCTCACGGTGAGCTCGACCTGCGGCGAGGCGAGCCCCGGGTCGTCGGCGTCGACCACCGCCAGCAGGCGCACCCGGTCGCCGTCCACGCCGCGCAGCGCCAGGCCCTCGACCTTCGCGACCCGGCCGTCCACCTCCGGCACCGGCGCGATGTCGAGCACCCGCCCGTGCTCGGCCAGGACCAGCGCCGTGGCCACCACCGGGCCGTCGTCGACGGCGTTCGGCGTGTCCTCCGCGGCCGCGGACAGCAGCTCCCGGCCGTCGGGCAGGGCGACGGCGTCGGTGACGGCGAGCCCGACGCCGGCGACCTCGCCGAGATCGAGGGCGTGCACCGGCCCCAGCGGCACCGAGCCGGGGTCCGCGCACCCGAGCACGGCAGCCACCAGCGGCGCCAGCGGTACCTCGACGCAGGCGTTCGGCACCCCGGCGGCGCGGTTGCCGCGCTGGTACCAGCGGAGGACGTCGCCCACGCGGGCGGCGCCCTCCAGGTTCCGCTGCCCGTCCGGCACCCCGAGGCGGTCGCCGACCGCGGCGTACAGCGGCCCGAGGTCGGCCGCCCGGGCGGAGGGCCGGTCGCCGTCGAGGGCGGCCAGCACCCCGCGGGTGCGCCGCCGCGTGGACCCCGACCCGAGCAGCAGCACCGCGGGCCGCCCGTCGGCCTCCACCGGGCAGGCCGTCTCCAGGTCGGGCTTGAGGGACTTGGTCCCGGCCGCCTCGGAGAACCGGTCGTGCCCCTCGACCGGCGGCAGCAGCCGCACCGGGACCACGCCGACCGGGCGCTGCCAGGCCGCGGACGTGGCGTCGTCCTGGACGACGAGCCAGCCGTCGCCCAGCGGCGCGAGGCCCGAGGCCGCGGTCACCGGCGTCCCGTCGTCGAAGCGGAGCTCGCGGACAGCGGTGAGGTCGACGCGCACGGGCACGGGGTGCCCGCTCCCCTGCGGCCCCACGCGCACGACCGCTGGGACCGGATCACACAACTGTCTTTCCGCAGCTCAGCACGCTGAAGCCGGTCCGGGGCCGCTGCACGGGCGCCGCATCCGACGTAGCCTCGGATCGGCCGGCCGGCCGCACGACGGGGTGCCCGGGGCCGGTCCTCTTCCCCGCACACCGTCCTCCGGACACGACCCGTCGGAGCCCATGACCTCCCCGCGCACCGAGACCAGCACCTCCCCCGGTACGGACCCCGAGCCGGTCCCCGACAAGCCCCGCGCCTCGCTCACCGTCACCCAGGTGGCGGCCGGCGCCCTGGCCGCGGTGTCCGCGGCGGTCCTCGCCTCGTTCTTCGGAGTCGCCGGCACGGTGATCGGCGCGGCGCTGGTCAGCGTGGTCAGCACCGTCGGCTCCGCGCTCTACAGCGCCTCCCTGAACCGCACCGGCGAGAAGCTGCGGAAGGCCCGCGAGCAGCTGGCGACCCGGCCCGCCTCGGCGGCCGGCGAGGCGCCGACCCGGGCGATGCCCGCGGCCGGGCCGGCGGCCGGTGAGGCGGCGACCCGCGAGCTGCCCGCGCACCTGGACCCGCGCCGGGCCCCAGCACCGCGCAGGCGGATCCGCTGGCCGCGGGTGGCGGCGTACGCGGCCGCGGTCTTCGTGCTGGCCATGGGGATCGTCACCGCGATCGAGCTGGTCGGGCAGAAGCCGGTGTCGGCGCTGGTCGGCGGGTCCGACACCTCGTCGTCGTCCACCACGATCGGCGAGCTGTCCAACGCCTCGTCCTCGCGGGACCTGACGCCGTCGGACTCCGACCCGACCACGCCGACGACGGGGGCGCCGGTCACGGGGACGCCCGGGGACGCCGGGGAGAGCGCGACCCCGCCCGAGGAGTCCGCGCCCGCCGGTGAGAGCGGCAGCGACGACGGCACCGACGACGGCACCGACAGCGGCACCGGCGAGGACACCGGGGGCGGCACCGGCGGCGACACGGACGGCGGCACGGAGGAGTCCGCGCCCGCCGAGCCGTCGACGCAGGCACCGGGGACCGCCCCGGACAGCGGCAGCGACTCCGACAGCGGCTCCGGCGGCGGCTCCGGCGGCGGCTCGGGCTCCGGGTCGGGCACCGAGCCGCAGGCCGAGGCGGACAGCGGGGCGCAGCCGGCCGCCTGAGCCGGCCGCCCCGCCGTCAGTCCTTCGCCCGCCGCGGGACCAGCTTGAGCAGCGCCAGCCCGGCGAACAGCAGGGTGACGCCGGCGACCACGACCGCCAGCGCGTCGAAGCCGGTGGAGGCGAGGGCGGTCGACCCGCCCACGCCGCTGGCCGTCACGTAACCCGCCTTGCTGTACACGTGCACCTCCTCTCGGTGGGTCAGCCCGCCGCGGGGACCGCGACGTGGTGCCAGGTGGCCTCCCGGCGGCGGACGAGGTCCACCAGGGAGCGGACGAAGACGGCCTGGATGAACAGGTCGTAGACCAGTTCGACGACCAGGGGCAGCGCCAGCAGCAGCGCCCGCGGGCCGCCCCGGCGGACGGTCACCAGCCGCTCGGCCAGGAAGACCAGGCCGACCGAGGTCCAGAACGGGTCCAGGTGCAGGCCGCCGTCGCGCGCGAGGACCAGCACGGTGAGCAGCAGGTAGGCCTGGAAGGCGAGGACGCCGAGGCCGATGCCGAGCTGCTGGCCCCAGTAGCGCAGCGTGACCCGGGTGAGCCCGTAGTGCCGGAGGTTCTCCAGGGCGCCGCGCTGCCACCGCATGCGCTGCTTCCACAGGTCACGCCAGGTCGGCATGATCTCGGTGATCACCGAGCACGCCGCCGGGCTGGTCATGCGCCAGCCCAGGGTCTTGAGTGCGAGGGTCAGCTCGTTGTCCTCGGTCAGCGCGAGGGTGTCGTAGACCTGCCCCTCCCGGCCGGGCAGCGCGGTGCCGCGGGCGGCGGCGACCTCCCGCAGCGCCCGGACGCGGAACAGCGTGCCCGTGCCGGTCAGCACCATCACGCGGCCGGTCCGCGAGACGTCGCGGCTGTACCGGAGGTACTCGTTGCGCTGCAGCTGCCCGAGCACCCCCGCCCCGGGGTGCCCGTAGAACAGGCCCCCGGCGGCGCCGATCCGCGGCGAGGACTCGAGGCTGGCCGCGGCGGCCTCGAGGAAGCCGGGCGCGAGCTCGGTGTCGGCGTCCATCACGAGGACGAGGTCGTCGTCGCGCAGGTCGGGTGTGGGGCCGGCGGGCGCGCTGTCGTCCGCCGCGCCCCCGCGCCGGTCGGGGCCGCGCCGCGGGTCGTCGGAGGCGCCCCGCCGGTCGGCGGTGGCGGTGCGGCGGAACCGCTGCACGATCGCCTGGTTGAGGGCGCCGGCCTTCTTGTCGGTGTTGCCGACGGTCTCGTAGACCTCGGCCCCGCGCTCGCGCGCGATCCGGGCGGTGTCGTCGGTGCAGTTGTCGGCGACGACGACCACGCGGTCGGGACGGCGCGTCTGCCGCTGCAGCGCGTCGAGGGTGTCCCCGATGTTCGCGGCCTCGTCGTGCGCCGGGATCAGCACGACCAGCCGCGCCGCCGGACGCCCGTCGTCCCCTGCCATGCCCGCCCCCTGCCGTCGGCCCGTCAGGAGGTCAACGGCAGCCCGAGGCGGATCCCGCAGCCGGCGCCGACGGGACCACCCGTACGGGTCAGGAGCCGACCAGCGCCCGGTGCAGGACGGCGACGAGCTCGGCGCGGGTGACGATCCCGGCGAGCCGGTCGTCGGCGTCGACCACCGGCAGGTGCCGCAGCCCGCGGTCGGCCATCAGCCCGACCAGCTCGGAGACCGGGGTGTCGGCGCCGACGGTGGTGACCGGGCTGGTCATGACCTTCGCGACCGGGTCGAAGTCCACGACGTCGAGGTTGAACAGGTCGTGGACGGTGACGATCCCGACGACCCGGCGGTCGGGCGTGACCACCGGCAGGGCCTTCACCGCGTGCTGGTTCATGAGCATCCGGGCGCGGTAGAGCGTCTCGTCGGGCTGCACGGTCCGCACGTCGCGCTCCATCAGCGCGCCCACGCGCAGCTGCCCGAGCCGGCGGTCCAGGGCGTGCGCCTCGGCGTCGCGGACCAGCGCCAGCACGTCGCCGGGCAGCACGTCCAGGCCGCGGTCCAGCCGCTGCATCGCCGCCGCGACGTCCTCGGCCTGCAGCCCGACCCGCTCGCTGGGCGGCGCCCCGGGCCCGGTGCGCGGCGGCTCGGGCACGTGCGGGTAGGGCCGGCCGGTCAGGTTGTTCACCAGCGCGGCCACGAGCAGCAGCACGAGGGTGTCGACGCCGACCGGCCACAGCGCGAACGCCCAGCCGTGGTCGGCGACCGCCGCCCCGCCGACCGCGGTGAACAGCGCGCAGGCGCCGCCCGGCGGGTGCACGCAGCGCAGCACCATCATCAGCGGGACCGCCACGCCGACGGCGACCGCCGCGGCCAGCGTGACGTCGTCGAGCAGCTTGCCCGCCGCGACGCCGACCAGCGTGGACACCGTGTTGCCGGCGAGCACGGGATAGGGCTGGGCCAGCGGGCTGGCCGGCGCGGCGAACAGCAGCACCGCGGTGGCGCCCATCGGCGCGACGATCCACGGCAGCCCGGCCGGCCCGCCGGGGACCGCGGAGGCGGTCAGCGCGGCCAGTGCGATGCCGGCCAGTGCGCCCAGCCCGCCGCGCACCACCTCCGAGCGGCGGTAGCCCACCGGCGAGGGCCGCAGCCCGGTCCTCCACGCCCCGACGTCCGCGCGCACCCGGCTCCCCTCCCGCGGGCCCCCGCCCGCCGCGGGCGTGGACCCTACGTCGTCGGGGCGGTGCCGAGGTGCCGCCGCGGCGCGGCGCTCAGGCCGCGCCGAGCGTCTGCGCGATCACCGGGACCAGCGCGGCGAAGGCCTGCCCGCGGTGGCTGCGGGCGTCCTTCTCCGCGGGCTCGAGCTCGGCGGCGGTGCGGTCCAGGCCGTCGGCGACGAACACCGGGTCGTAGCCGAAGCCGTTGCTGCCGCGCGGCTCGCGGACCACCCGGCCGCGCCACTGCCGCTCGACGACCGACTCCGCGCCGTCCGGGGTGACCAGGGCGGCGGCGCACACGAACGCCCCGCCGCGCCGCTCGTCGGGGACGTCGCGGATCTGGCCGAGCAGCAGCGCGGTGTTGGCGGCGTCGTCGCCGTGCCGGCCCGACCAGCGCGCCGAGAGCACCCCGGGCATCCCGTTGAGCGCGTCGACGGCGAGACCGGAGTCGTCGGCCACCGCGGGCAGGCCCGTGTACCGGACCGCCTCGCGCGCCTTGAGCAGCGCGTTCTCCGCGAACGTCGCGCCGGTCTCGGGGGCCTCCGGGTACTCGGGGACGTCGCGCAGGCCGACCACCTCGATGCCCGGGACGGCGTCGGTCAGCAGCCGCTGCAGCTCGGCGAGCTTGCCGGCGTTGCGGGTGGCCAGCAGCAGGCGGGTGGTCATCGCTGCAGCGCCTCCTGCTGGACGCGGGTGAGCTCGGCGCACCCGGCGACGGCGAGGTCGAGCAGCCGGTCGAGGGTGGGCCGGTCGAACACCGCGCCCTCGGCGGTGCCCTGCACCTCGACGAACCCGCCCTCGCCGGTGCAGACGACGTTCATGTCGGTGCCGGCGCGCACGTCCTCCTCGTAGGCGAGGTCCAGCCGCGGCTCGCCGTCGACCACGCCGACGCTGACCGCCGCCACCGACTGCACGATCGCGTTCTTCTTCGCCAGCTTCCGGCGGTCGGCCAGCCACGCGACGGCGTCGGCGAGGGCGACGTAGGCGCCGGTGATGGCCGCCGTCCGGGTGCCGCCGTCGGCCTGCAGGACGTCGCAGTCGATGGCGACGCTGTTCTCCCCCAGCGCCGCGAGGTCGATCGAGGCGCGCAGCGAGCGGCCGATGAGCCGGCTGATCTCGTGGGTGCGCCCGCCGATGCGGCCCTTGACCGACTCGCGGTCGCCCCGGGTGTGCGTGGCGCGCGGCAGCATGGCGTACTCGGCGGTGACCCAGCCCAGGCCCGAGCCCTTCCGCCAGCGCGGCACGCCCTCGGTGACGCTGGCCGCGCACAGCACGCGGGTGCGGCCGAACTCGACGAGCACCGAGCCCTCGGCGTGGTCGAGCCAGTTGCGGGTGATGGTCACCGGGCGGAGCTGGTCGGCCGCGCGGCCGTCGGGGCGGGTCACGGGCACCGAGCCTATCGACGCCGGCACGCCGTCCTCCCGGCGAGATGCCGCGATCGGCGTGCCACGATCGACGACGTGCGATCGGAGCTGCGGACGGTGCGGACCGGCGGCGAGCCGGTGGTGGTCGACCTGACCGGCGAGTGCGAGGACTTCGTCCGGCAGGAGGACGACGGCCTGCTGTCCGTGTTCGTCCCGCACGCCACGGCCGGGCTCGCGGTCATCGAGACCGGCGCGGGCAGCGACGACGACCTGCTCGCCCAGCTCGACGAGCTGCTGCCCCGCGACGGCCGCTGGCGCCACCGGCACGGCAGCCCCGGCCACGGGCGCGACCACGTGCTGCCGGCGTTCGTGCCACCACACCTGAGCGTGCCGGTGCTCGGCGGCCGGCTGCAGCTGGGCACCTGGCAGCGGATCTGCCTGGTCGACCCCAACGGCGACAACCCCGAGCGGCAGGTGCGGCTGTCGTTCCTCCGCGGCTGACGCCCCTGCTCCCCGACCCCGCCGGGCGGGCACGGCATCATGCCGGGCATGACCGAGACCGCTTCCGTCCGCCTCGCGCCCGGTGACCCGGCGCCGGACTTCACGCTGCCCGACGCCGACGGCACCCCGGTCTCCCTCGCCGACCGCCGCGGCCGCCGGGTGATCGTCTACTGCTACCCCGCCGCCCTCACCCCGGGCTGCACCACCCAGGCCGTCGACTTCACCGCCGCCGCCGGCGAGCTGGCCGAGGCCGGGCTGGACATCATCGGCATCTCCCCCGACCCGCCGGAGAAGCTGCAGCGCTTCCGCGAGCAGGAGGGCCTGGGCATCACGCTGCTGTCCGACCCGGACAAGCGCGTGCTCACCGCCTACGGCGCCTTCGGCGCCAAGAAGCTCTACGGCAAGGAGGTGCAGGGCGTCATCCGCTCGACCTTCGTCGTCGACGCCGAGGGCCGCATCGAGCGGGCCGCCTACAACGTCAAGGCCACCGGGCACGTGGCGAAGCTGCGCCGCGACCTCGGCCTGGGCTGAGCGCTCAGTCCCCGCGGACGCCGAGCACCCCGGTCACCAACGCGTCGACGACCGTCGTCGCGGCCTTGAGGTCGGGGTCGCGGGCGACCATGACGTCGGAGTAGAGGAACGACTCCCCCAGCCGGACGACGGCGTAGGCCAGCACCGGCAGGGGCACCTCCGGCGTCAGCCCGCGCTCCTCGACGTCGCGCTCGAACAGCGCGGTGTAGGCCTCGACCAGCCGCGGCTGCACCCGGCCGCGCGGGTCGGTGAGGACGCGCATCGCGGTGGTCGGCTCGTCGTCGATGAAGCGGCGCAGCGACGACGCGGTGCCCAGGACGTGGCGGTAGTCCTCGATGATCGCCAGGCTGCGCAGCCGGGCCGCGGGCTCCGCGCCCTCGGGCCGGGCGTCGTGCGCCTCCGCGGCTCGACGCAGCGTGCGCTCGGCCAGCCACCACATCGCCTCGCCGAGGATGGCGTCCCGGTTGCCCACCCGGCGGAACAGCGTCACCCGCGAGATGCCCAGCTGGGCGGAGAGGGTCGTGGTGTCGAGCCGCTCGCCGTCGAGGAGGGTCCGCGCCGCCCGGCGGACGACCTCCTCACGCGGCGCGATCACGGACGCAGCGTAGGCGCGGGCGTCCGGCGTCGACACGGCCCCGGCACCGGCCTCACCCGCCCGCGGGAGGGTGGCCACCGTGCGTGCACGGCGGCCGTCCCCGTCGTCAGGACGCCGGGTCGGGCCGGTGCACCGCGAGTGCCGGGTGCCGGTGTCCACGCACCGCTCCTGGCGCGGCGGCCGGGCACGGGCGGAGGCGGTCACCCGTGCTCGGCGGCCGCCTCCGCCCGCACCCGCGCCCGCGCGTCGGCGTAGCGGACCACCTCGAAGCTCAGCAGCGCCACCAGGACCGCGGCGAGCACCGCGAGCTGCGCCAGCGCCGGCAGGGGCGCCACGGCCAGGGGCGCGAGCAGCAGCACCACCGCGACGACGGCCCGCGGCCGGTTGACCGACCCGACGTTGCGCAGCCGGAAGGCCAGGTGCGCCAGCAGGTACACCGCGACGCCGGCGTAGAGCGACCACAGGCCCGTCCCCTTCAGCGGGTCGGTCAGGTCGTGGTGCTCGACGTCGCCGACGTACTCGGCGACCTTCTTCAGCCCGAGGGCGAGGAAGATGATCCCGGCGATCATCGGGAAGTGCAGGTAGGTGTAGGAGTCGCGGGCCAGCCGGACCCGGTCCACGCCCTGCCTGCCGGCCAGCACCCGTTCCGCCACCGGGGCGACCACGTCGAAGTAGGACCACCACAGGCACACGCTCACCGTGAGCCCGAGGAGCGCGACGGCCGCGATCGGCAGGGTCAGCGGCAGGTCGACGACCCCCACGCCGACCGCGATGATCGACTCGCCGAGGGCGATGATCACGATGAGGCCATGCCGCTCGGCGTAGTGCCGCGGCGCCGGCAACCGCCAGTCGGTTCCGGAGGCATAGACGCCGGTGTAGTCGACGACCAGCGCCAGGACCCACAGCAGCGTCTGGGCGGTCCCGCCGGCCAGCGCCCCGGCCACCAGGAGCCCGACGGCCAGGACGACCGGGACCGCGGTCCGCAGCAGCTGCCGGCGCAACCCGGCGTCCTGCCCCGCCGCGACGAGGTAGACCGCGAGGTGACCCAGACGCACCACGGCGATGCACGCGGCCAGCACCAGCGGGGCGCTGAACCCGTCGCCCTCGTCGCGCCACGCCTCCGGGATCGACAGCGCGACGAGGAACAGCGCCCCCATCACCGTGATCAGCGCACCGCGGACGACGCCCTCGTCGGCCCGGGCCTGGTTCCCGAGCCACGCGTAGCTGCTCCAGGCCCACCACAGCAGCGCGAGGACGAGCAGGCCGCGCACCGCGCTGCGCCAGCCGACGTCCTCGGCCATGAAGGCGGTGACCTGGGTGATCGCGAAGACGAAGACCAGGTCGAAGAAGAGCTCCAGCGTGGTGACCGTGTGGTGCTCCGTCGTCGGCAGCACCCGGGCGTGGGCGCGCACCCCGGACGGTCGATCGGCTCGCGCGGTCACGTGCACCTCCCGCCCGCCGGGCGCGTCCCGGCATCCCGCGACGCGGGCCATCCTGGCCCCTCCCGGCGCCCGGGACGAGAGGCGTTCTCCCAGGGCGGACTCAGGCCGTCCACGTGCCCGGGCGGGGCTGCCCGCACCGGCCGTCGTCCCAGTCCGGGTCCCACGGGAAGCACCCGGCGGGCGAGGCCCAGGTGAGCACGTGCGCCGGCACCGAGTACTCGGCCGGCCGCCGGTACCAGCGGTTGGCGCCGAGCAGCACCTCGCCCGGGTTCGGGCACTCCTCCACGACCAGCTCCTCCCGGCCGGCCTCGAGCAGCTCCCCGGGCACCAGCGACCGGCCGGCCACGACCTCGCGGGCCACCGCGTCGAGCAGGGAGTGCGTGGCGGAGGTCCCGCGCCCGACGACCACCAGCTCGGGGTGGCCGAGGCCGAACAGGCCGATGGTGTAGCCGAACGCCGGCTCGTCGGGACGGTCCCCCGGCCCGACGTACTGGACGGCGAAGCGGGCGCGGCGGACGACGGCGGCGAGGTGGGCGTCCTCCTGGTCGAGCCAGGCGGTGGTCTGCGGGTCGTGCGTCATGCCCGGGAGCCTGCGGGTCGGCACCGACAGGACGCGCCCGCGCACACCCGGTGGTGGACGCGGGTCCCCCCTGGGGACGACGGCGGCCGGAGCGTCGGCCCCCGGGTCGCCCGCTCAGCCCTCCGCGGACCGCTTGGCCCGCGCCCGCCGCTTGCCCTCGTGCATCGCGGCCACCCGCGCGACCGGGATGGTGTGGCCCTCGGCGACGAGGTCGGCCGGGAGCGCCTGCGGCGGGGGCAGCAGCCGCGCCCAGGGGTCGCCGTCCCCCAGCCGGTCCGGCGCGGTCGTCACGGTGACGTCGCCCGGCCGGGCCGAGGGCAGGTCCTCCCACGCCACCGGCGCCGACACGGGCAGGCCCGGCCGGATGCGCGGGCTGTAGGCGGCCACGATCGTCGAGGACCCCGAGCGGGTGGAGTCGAGGAAGACCCGGCCGTGCCGGTCCTCCTTGATGTAGGCGGTCGTGGCCAGGTCCGGGTCGAGGGCCGCGGCGCGGGCGGCGAGCGCGCGGGTCGCGGCGGCGGCGTCCTCGGGCCCGGCCCCGCGCACCGGGACGACGACGTGCACGCCCTTGGACCCGCTGGTCTTCACCGCCCCGGCCAGCCCGGCGTCGGCCAGCGCCCGCCGCACCAGCTCCGCGGCCCGCACGACCACCGCGAAGTCGGCGCCCTCCGGCGGGTCGAGGTCGAGCACGACGCCGGTCGGCTCGGTCTCGGCGCCCGCGCGGAAGAACGGGACGTGGAACTCCACGGCGCGCTGGTTGGCCAGCCACAGGAGCGTCCGGCGGTCGTCGCACAGCACCTGGTGCACCTGGCGGTGGGCGCCGGACGACCACACCGGCACGGTGCGCACCCAGTCCGGCGCGCCCTTGGCCACGTTGCGCTGCATGAACGGCTCCTGGCCCGGCCGCACGCGCTTCACCGACAGCGGCCGGCCCGCCAGCTGCGGCACCAGCCGGTCCGCGAACGCGTCGAGGTGGTCGACCAGGTCGCCCTTGGTGACGCCCAGCCCGTCCCCCAGCGGCGCGTCGAGGCTGGTCAGCCGGACGCCGTCCCGTTCGTCGTCGACCACCGGCCCACCGTGCCCGCCCGGCACGGGCGCGGCAAGTGAGTCCACCGCTGGTCCCCGCCGGCCACCCTCCGCGGGCCCGCGCCGAGCACGCGGGGCGCGAGGGGTCCGCTCACACGTCGTAGGTGGCGCCCGGGGCGACCAGCTCCGCGCCGGGGAACGCCGTCCGCGCCGCGGCCAGCTGCGCGACGGGGTCCACCCACGCGGGCACGTGGGTGACCAGCAGGCGCCGCACCCCGGCCGCGGCCGCGGCCTCCCCCGCCTGCCGGCCGGTGAGGTGCAGGTCCGGCGGCAGCCCGTCCCGGTCGGGGTGGGCGGCCTCGGCCAGCAGCACGTCGGCACCGTGCGCCAGGTCGACGACGGCCCGCGACGGCCCGGTGTCACCGGTGTAGACCAGCGAGCTGCCGTGGGCGGTCAGCCGGACGGCGTGGCACTCGACCGGGTGCGCGGTCCGCGCGGTCTGCACGGTGAACGGGCCGAGGACCGCCGACACCGGGGTGGCCGCGAAGTCGAAGACGTCGGTCAGCGGCGCGCCGCCCTCGTCGTAGACCAGGCCCAGCCGCCGCTCGGCCCCGGCCGGGGCGATCAGCGGGACCCGGCGCCGCGACGAGCGGCCGGAGTAGCGGTGCCAGACCACGAACGGGACGACGTCGAGGCAGTGGTCGGCGTGCAGGTGGGAGAGGTAGACGGCGTCGATCGAGTCGGGGTCGGCCAGCGCCTGCAGCGCCCCGAACGCGCCGCTGCCCAGGTCGAGCAGCACCCGGAAGCCGTCGTGCTCGACGAGGTAGCAGGAGGCCGCCGACGCGGGGCCGGGCCCGCTGCCCGAGCAGCCCACGACCGTGAGCCTCATGCCGCGACCCCCGGCCGGTCGCACGTCCATCCGCTGTCCATCGCGGGCGCCAGGCTAGCCGCCGGTCGGGAGCAGGGCGGCGGCCGGGACGGACAGGACGCCACCGGCCCAGGACAGGCCGCGCAGGTCGCGGACGACGACGTCGGCCCCGGTGCCGAGGGCCCGCTCCCCCACGCCGACGACCCGCGCGCCGGCCGCCCGGCCGGCGGCGATGCCGGCGGGGCTGTCCTCGAACACCACGGTGTCCTCCGGGGGCACGCCGAGCAGGCGGGCGCCGAGGCGGTAGCCCTCGGGGTCGGGCTTGCCGGTGCGCACGTCGCGGGCGGTGACCAGGGTGCGGGGCAGCGGCAGCCCCGCGGCGGTCAGCCGGGCGGTGGCGAGGTCGGCGGTGCCGGAGGTGACCACGCCCCACACGTCCGCGGGCAGGCCGGCCAGGAGGTCGGCGGCGCCGGGGACGGCGGCCACGGTGGCGGCGTCCTCGAGCTCGTACCGGTCGATGAGCGCCGTCGCGGCGGCCCGCCCGGGCCCGGGCACCAGGTCGGCGACGGTGTCGGCCGACCGCCGGCCGTGTACGACGGCGAGCACGTCGGCGGGCACCAGGCCGTGCTCGCTGGCCCAGCGCGACCAGGAGGAGGTGACGGCGGCGTCGGAGTCGACCAGGACGCCGTCGTTGTCGAACAGCAGGGCCCGGGCGGGCAGCTCCGGGCTCAGGCCCACAGCTGGCCCTCGAGGGCCGAGGTGGCCTCCTCGAGGGTGCCGGCGTAGGCGCCGGTGGACAGGTACTTCCAGCCGCCGTCGCAGACGATGAACACGATGTCGGCGCGGCGGCCGGCGGCGACCTCGCGGTCGGCGACGCCGAGTGCCGCGTGCAGGATCGCCCCGGTCGAGATGCCGGCGAAGATGCCCTCGCGCTCGACCAGCTGCCGGGTGCGGTGGACGGCGTCCTCGGGGCCCACGGAGAACCGCGAGTCCAGCAGCGACGGGTCGTAGAGCTCGGGGATGAACCCCTCGTCGATGTTGCGCAGGCCGTAGACCAGCTCGCCGTAGCGCGGCTCGGCGGCGATCACCTGGACGCCGGGCTTGTGCTCGCGGAAGTAGCGCGAGCAGCCCATGAGCGTGCCGGTGGTGCCCAGGCCCGCGACGAAGTGGGTGATCGACGGCAGGTCCGCGAGGATCTCCGGGGCGGTGCCGGTGTAGTGCGCCTCGGCGTTGGCCGGGTTACCGTACTGGTAGAGCATCACCCAGTCGTCGTGCTCGGCGGCCATCTCCTTGGCCATCGCGACCGCCTGGTTGGACCCGCCGGCCGCCGGCGAGCTGACGATCTGCGCGCCGTACATCTCCAGCAGCTGGCGCCGCTCGACGGAGGTGTTCTCCGGCATGACGCAGATCAGCCGGTAACCGCGCTGCCGGGCCACCATCGCCAGCGAGATGCCGGTGTTGCCGCTGGTCGGCTCGAGGATGGTGGCGCCCGGCTGCAGCGTCCCGTCCTTCTCCGCCGCCTCGATCATCGAGATCGCGGCACGGTCCTTGATCGACCCGGTCGGGTTGTGGTCCTCGAGCTTGGCCCACAGCCGCACGTCCGGCGTCGGCGACAGGTTCGGCAGCCCCACCAGCGGGGTGCCGCCGAGGGAGTCGACGAGGGAGTTGAAGCGGGCCATGCGGGAGCTCTTCCGGGTGAGGGGACGGGACGGCGGGGCGGGAGGCCTCAGCAGCCGCCGGCGACCGCCGGGAGGATGGTGACCGAGTCGCCGTCCTTGACCGCGGTGTCGAGGGCGCCGGTGAAGCGCACGTCCTCGTCGTTGACGTAGACGTTGACGAAGCGGTGCAGCTTGCCCTCCTCGGTCACCAGGCGGCCCTTGAGGCCGGGGTGCTTGGCGTCGAGGTCGTCGACGAGCGCGCCGAGGGTGTCCCCGCTGCCCTCGACGGTCTTGTTGCCGCCGGTGTGGGTGCGCAGGATGGTCGGGATCCGGACCTCGATGGCCATGGCGTGCGGTTCTCCTCGGGAGGGTGGGGACGTGCGGGAGCGCTCGGCGTGAGCGCGTGTCGGTGCGGGCAACGCCCGCTCGCCGCGGGTCATTCCGCGGCCGGCCCGTCCAGGGCCCCGCCCCGGGCTCGCGAGGGGTGGGGAGGACGGGGTCCTCGGTCAGTCGTAGACGACGGTGGTCGGCGAGTGGCCGAACAGGTAGGACTCGACGACCTCGACGTCCTCCTCGCTCACCTCGCCGTCGACGATCCGGAAGCTGCGGAACTCGACGTCGTCCCCGGCCAGGCCGGTCTCCCGGCCGTGGTGGCGGGTGGAGACGAGCACGTAGTGCGCGTTGGGCTCGGACGCGTAGCTAACGTCGGTGCGCGAGGGGTACGCCTCGGTGGCGGTGTGGGAGTGGTAGATCACCACCGGCTCCTCGTCCCGGTCGTCCATCTCCCGGTACAGGCGCAGCAGGTCGGCCGAGTCGAACTCGTAGAACGTCGGCGACCGGGCGGCGTTGAGCATCGGGATGAACCGCTCGGGACGGTCGCTGCCCTCGGGCCCGGCGACGACGCCACAGGCCTCGTCCGGGTGGTCCTCCCGGGCGTGGGCCACGATGGCGTCGTAGGTCGCGCGGTCGATGCGCAGCACACCGCCAGTCTAGGCGGCGCCCGGGAGCGGCACCGCGGGCACCGGGCGACGCTCGCCCGACCGGGGCAGGTCACCCGCTCGTCACCGACCGGATACGGTGCGGACCCGTGGTGCTCGACCTGATCATGGCGGCCGGCGTGGTCGTCGTCGCGCTGCCGTCGCTGTGGCTCGGCATCCGGGGGCTGACCCTGCGCAGCGGGCACTACAGCAGCGACGTCGCCGCCGACCGCCTGTCGCTGGCGCTGCTCGTCGCGCTGCGGGTGCTGGTGCTCCTGCTGGTGCTGGCCCTGTCGGTGGTCACGCTCGTCTCCACCGTCGGGGCGGCCGTCCGCGAGCTGGAGCTGCCCAGCCTGGTGCTGGTCTTCTTCGTGCTGGACCTGCTGCTGGCGGCGCTGGTGCTGCTCACCTTCGGGCGTCGCGCCCGGCGGCGACCGCGTCGACGAGCGACCCCTGCAGCCCGGTGAGCCAGTAGTAGACGGCCAGCTGCTGGCCCTCCTCGCCGGCCGGGTCCTCGGGCGGCTCGGTCTCCTCGGTGACCCCGATCCGCTCACCCAGGGCCAGCCGCAGGTCGTTCGTGGTGCGCAGCCACGCGCCGGCCTGGTCCCGGTCCAGCCGCACCTCACCGCCGTCGGCGGGGAGGGTGGCCCGGACGGCGGCCAGGTCGTCGGTCTTGCCCGCGCGCAGCGCCGACTCGGTCAGCTCGCGGTAGTCGGCGGCGAGCTCCGGGTCGGTGCGGTGCCCGGCCGGCAGCAGCCGCGCGACCACCGGGTCGCCGTCGACGTCCTCGGGGTCGGCGCCCAGCAGCTGCTCGAGCTGGTCGAGCAGCAGCCCGAGGACGCCGGCCTCGGCCGGCTCGAGCCGCGCGACGACGTCGGCCCCCTTGCGGCGGAACGGCCTCATGCGTCCTGCTGGTAGGTGGCCCACAGGCCGTAGGCGTGCAGCCGGCTGGTGTCGTGCTCCATCCGCTCGCGCGGGCCGGAGCTGACCACCGCCTTGCCGTCGTTGTGCACCTGCAGCATGAGCGTGGTCGCCGTCGGCTCGTCGTAGCCGAACAGCTCCCGCAGCACGTGGGTCACGTAGGTCATGAGGTTCACCGGGTCGTTCCAGACGATGGTGACCCAGGGCCGGTCGAGGTCGGCGGTCTCCTCGACCGTGGGTTCGGGCGTCCGTGTCGGCGCGAGTGGTCCGGCCACCCGACCACTCTAGGACGGTCGCTCCCCCGGTCCCCCGGGTGCGGTCGCGGCGGTCGACCTAGGGTCGGGATCATGCCGACGGGTACCGCCCTGCTCACCGACCGGTACGAGCTGACGATGGTCGCCGCCGCCCTGGCCGACGGCACCGCCGACCGCGACTGCGTCTTCGAGGTCTTCGCCCGGCGCCTCCCGCACGGCCGCCGCTACGGCGTGGTCGCCGGCACCGGCCGGCTCCTGGAGCTGCTGCCCGCCTTCCGCTTCGGCGACGAGGAGCTGGCCACCCTCCGCGAGCAGGGCCTGACCGACGCGCGGCTGCTGGACTGGCTGGCCGACTTCCGCTTCTCCGGCGACGTCGACGGCTACGCCGAGGGCGAGCTGTTCTTCCCCGGCTCCCCGGTGCTCACCGTGCGCGCGCCCTTCGCCGAGGGCGTGCTGCTGGAGACCCTGGTCCTCTCGGTGCTCAACCACGACAGCGCAATCGCCTCGGCCGCGGCCCGCATGGTCGGGGCGGCCTGCGAGCGGCCGTGCATCGAGATGGGCTCGCGGCGCACCCACGAGCAGGCCGCGGTCGCCGCGGCGCGGGCGGCGTACCTGGTCGGCTTCACCGCCAGCTCCAACCTGGAGGCCGGCCGCCGGTACGGGGTGCCGACGACGGGGACCAGCGCGCACGCGTTCACCCTCCTGCACGACGACGAGGCCGCCGCCTTCCGCGCGCAGGTCGACACGCTCGGCGTCGGCACCACGCTGCTGGTGGACACCTACGACGTCGTCCAGGGCATCAGGACGGCGGTCGAGGTGGCCGGGCCGGAGCTCGGCGCCATCCGGCTGGACTCCGGCGACCTGCCGACGCTGGCCACCGCCGCCCGCCGCCAGCTCGACGACCTGGGCGCCACGAAGACCCGGATCATCGTCACCAGCGACCTCGACGAGTACGCGATCGCCGGGCTCATGGCCGCGCCGGTCGACGGCTACGGCGTCGGCACCTCGCTGGTCACCGGGTCGGGCGCGCCGACCGCCGGGATGGTCTACAAGCTGGTCGAGCGCGACGGCGTCCCGGTGGCCAAGCGCTCCGAGGGCAAGAACTCCACCGGGGGCCGCAAGACCGCCGTCCGCCGGCACGACGCCGACGGGACGGCGACCGCCGAGGTGGTCAGCAGCGGGCGGGTCGAGCCGCGCGACGGCGACCGGCGGCTGCTGGTGGAGCTGGTCCGCGGCGGCGAGGTGGTGACGCCGTCGTCGCCGGCCGACGCGCTCGAGGCGGCGGCCGCGCACCACCGCCGGGCGCGCGAGGCCCTGCCGCAGGAGGCATGGGCGCTCTCCCGCGGGGAACCCGCACTGGAGACGGTGACGGCGTGAACGGAGGTCCCGCGGTGACGCGCGCACTGCTGGTGGTGGACGTGCAGAACGACTTCTGCGAGGGCGGCAGCCTGGCGGTGGCCGGGGGTGCGGCGGTGGCGGCGGCGATCACCGAGCACGTGCGGTCCGCCGACTACGCGTACGTGGTCGCCACGCGCGACCACCACGTCGACCCGGGCGACCACTTCCACGAGGAGCCCGACTACCTGGAGACCTGGCCGGCGCACTGCGTCGCCGGCACGAGCGGGCTCGAGCTGCACCCGTCGCTGGACCGCGGGCCGCTCGACGCCGTCTTCGACAAGGGCCACTACGCGGCGGCCTACTCCGGCTTCGAGGGGCGGGCCGACGGCGTGCCGCTGGCGGACTGGCTGCGCGAGCGGGGCGTGGACGCCGTCGACGTCGTCGGCATCGCGACCGACCACTGCGTGCGGGCCACCGCCCTCGACGCCGTCGCGGCGGGCTTCGCGACCCGCGTGCTGCTCGACCTCACCGCGGGGGTGTCCGAGGCGTCGACCGAGGCGGCGCTGGACCAGCTGCGCACCGCCGGCGTGGAGCTGGAGGGCACGGTCACCCGCCCCTGAAGCGAGCCGCCCCGCGCAGGACGGCGGACCGACCGCGGGGCCGGAGGCTTCCGGTCGGGACGTCGTGGCAGGGCTCAGCGCAGCAGGGGTACGGCTCGTGGCCGCGGTGCCGTCCGGCAGGACGGCAGATCACACGGTGTCACAGTCACACGGTGTCACAGCGCGTCCATCACCTCGTCCCTCGTGAAGCCGAGGACCTGCAGGACGGCGTCGAGGTAGGGCTGGTTGAGCGCGGTGTGCGCCTGCTCGCGCACCACGGGCTTGGCGTTGAACGCGATGCCGAGCCCGGCGGCGTTGAGCATGTCGAGGTCGTTGGCGCCGTCGCCGACCGCGACCGTCTGCTCCAGCGGGATGCCGTGCTCGGCGGCGAAGCGGGCCAGCGCGCGGGCCTTGCCCGCCCGGTCGACGATCTCGCCCACCAGGCCGCCGGTGAGCCTCCCGTCGGCGACCTCGAGGGTGTTGGCCGCGGCGAAGTCGAGGCCGAGCGCGGCGGCCAGCGGGTCGGTGATCTGGCTGAAGCCGCCGCTGACGATGCCGCAGCGGAACCCGAGCCGCTGCAGCGTGCGGATGAGCGTGCGGGCGCCGGGGGTGAGCTCCAGGTGCTCGCGCACCTCGTCGAGGACCTCGACCGGCAGGCCCGCCAGCGTGGCCACCCGGGCCCGCAGCGACTCGGCGAAGTCCAGCTCCCCGTTCATGGCCGCCGCGGTGATCCGGGCGACCTCGGCCGCCCGCCCGGCGCGGGCGGCCAGCTCGTCGATGACCTCGCCGCGCACCAGCGTGGAGTCGACGTCGAGGACGATCAGCCGCTTGCTGCGCCGGGCGAGCCCGACCTGCTCGACGGCGATGTCGGCGCCGGTGGCGGCGGCGACGGCGGCCAGCGCGGTGCGCAGCTCGGTGGCCCCGGCCCCGGAGACGGTGAGCTCCAGGGACGTGACCGGGTGGTCCGACAGCCGCCGGATCGCGTCGATGTTGCCGCCGACGCCCGCGATGGCGGTGGCCGCGCCGGCGACCGCGGACGGCGGTACGGGCCGGCCGAGCAGGATCACGTGGTGGGGGCGCCCGGTGGGTGTGGTGCCGGCACCGCGACCGGAGGCGGTCTCCACCTCGACCCGGACCCCGGTGGCGCGGGCGACCTCGGTGGCCAGCCGGCCCAGGCAGGCGAGGAAGCCGGCCTCGTCCACCGCGCCGTCGGCCGGCCGGGCGCCGATGACCACCCCGAGGACCAGCTGGCCGTGCACGACGACCTGCTCGACGTCGACGACCTCGACCGGCGGGAGCCCCTCGTCGCCGGAGGCGAGGGCCCCGAACAGCCGGGCGGTCACGCCGGGCCGGTCGGCGCCGGTGACCGTCAGGACCGCGCGGGGCCCGTCGGGGGCGGCCTGCGGACGCGTGCGGGGTGCGGGGTCGAGCGGCACGGCGGCCATGGTGCCGCACTCCCCCGGCGGCTCCGGGCGGTGGTCCCGCGGACGAGGCGACGCCCCGCCGGCCGGAGCCGACGGGGCGTCGTCGTGACGTGCGATCGCGTGGGGCCGGGCCCCGGGGATCAGAACGGGTCGGGGTCGTTGGGACCCTGACGCGGGCCGGTGCCCTCGGCCAGCTCGCTGACACCGGCGTAGGGCTGGTGCCGCTTGCCGACGTGCGCCTCGGCGTGCAGCCGCTCGACCAGATGCGGGTAGTGCGCCTCGAACGCCGGACGCTCCGACCGGATCCGCGGGATCTCGGTGAAGTTGTGCCGCGGCGGCGGCGAGGAGGTGGCCCACTCGAGCGAGTTGCCGTGGCCCCACGGGTCGTCGCGCAGCGCGAGGCGGCCGTACTTCCACGACTTCACCACGTTGTACAGCCACGGGATGGTCGAGGCGCCCAGGACGAACGACCCGATCGTGGAGATCACGTGCAGGGTGGTGAACCCGTCGGTGGGCAGGTAGTCGACGTACCGGCGCGGCATGCCCTCGGTGCCCAGCCAGTGCTGGACCAGGAACGTCGCGTGGAAGCCGATGAACACCAGCCAGAAGTGCAGCTTGCCCAGCCGCTCGTCCATCATCCGGCCCGACATCTTCGGGAACCAGAAGTAGATGCCGGCGTAGGCGGCGAACACCACGGTGCCGAAGACGACGTAGTGGAAGTGGGCGACGACGAAGTAGCTGTCGTTGACGTGCCAGTCCAGCGGCGGGCTGGCCAGCAGCACGCCGGTCAGGCCACCCAGGAGGAAGGTCACCAGGAAGCCGATGGAGAACAGCATCGGCGTCTCGAACGTCAGCTGGCCGCGCCACATGGTGCCGATCCAGTTGAAGAACTTGATGCCGGTCGGCACGGCGATGAGGTAGGTCAGGAACGCGAAGAACGGCAGCAGGACCGCGCCGGTCGCGTACATGTGGTGCGCCCACACCGTGAGCGACAGGCCACCGATGAGCAGCGTCGCGCCGACCATGCCCTTGTAGCCGAACAGCGGCTTGCGGGCGAACACCGGGATGATCTCGGTGATGATGCCGAAGAACGGCAGCGCGATGATGTAGACCTCGGGGTGGCCGAAGAACCAGAACAGGTGCTGCCACAGCATCGGGCCGCCGTTCTCGTCCGAGTAGACGAGCGCGCCGAGGTTGCGGTCGGCCAGCATGCCGAAGATCGCCGCGGTGAGGATCGGGAAGGCCAGCAGCACCAGCAGGCTGGTGACCAGCGTGTTCCAGGTGAAGATCGGCATCCGGAACATCGTCATGCCCGGCGCCCGCAGGCAGGCGATCGTGGCGGTGAAGTTGACCGCGCCGAGGATCGTGCCGAGACCGCTGACCGCCAGGCCCGAGAACCACAGGTTGGCGCCGGGGCCCGGGGAGTGCACGGCGTCGGACAGCGGGGCGTAGGCGTACCAGCCGAAGTCGGCCGCGCCGCTGGGCGTGAAGAAGCCCGAGACCGCGATGAGGCTGCCGAAGAAGAACAGCCAGAACGAGAAGGCGTTCAGTCGCGGGAAGGCGACGTCCGGCGAGCCGATCTGCAGCGGCATGATGAGGTTCGAGAACGCGAAGAACAGCGGCGTCGCGAACATCAGCAGCATGATCGTGCCGTGCATCGTGACGAGCTGGTTGTACTGCTCGGGCGACAGGAATTGCAGCCCGGGCTGGCCCAGCTCACCGCGGATCAGCATGGCCATGAAGCCACCCACGATGAACCAGGCGAACGAGGTGGCCATGTACATCAGGCCGATGGTCTTGTGGTCCGTGGTCCGCAGCAGGTTCGAGAGCCGCGCACCCCGCTGGACCTCGCGAGCCGGGCTGGGCCGGCTCACGATCGGTGCAGGCGCGATCGTCACGAGCGCAGCTTAGACCGAGGGCGACGGGCCCGTCGGGCCCGTCCGGGCGGGCGCGCCGGTGACGGCGCCCCCCTCTCGGGTGACGACCAGGTCACGTCATGATCAAGACGCGTTTCCGCCCTGCTCACCAGGGGAACAGCACCGTCCGAGCCTGGAGATCCCAGCGCCTCGGCCACCCGGCCATCCCCTCAGGAGGTCCCCCGTGGAGCTTCTCTGGAACATCATCGTGCTGATCGTGGTCGGCGCCATCGCCGGCTTCATCGCGCGGGCCGTCGTCCCCGGCAAGCAGTCCATGAGCGTCGGGATGACGATCGTCCTCGGCATCATCGGTTCCTTCGTCGGCAACCTGCTCGGGAGCCTGATCAGCGGCAACGGCTTCGAGATCGGCGCCGCCGGCATCATCGGCTCGATCATCGGCGCGATCATCGTGCTGCTGGTCTACGTCTTCGCCACCCGCGGACGCAGCCGCACCCGCATCTGACCGACGCAGGGCTCCCGGCGCCCCGGGGGCCACGAGAGCCCTGCGCCCGGTCGCCCAGGAGGGGCCCGGCCGTCACGGCCGGGCCCCTCCTGCGTCCGCGGGCAGCGCCCAGGTCGTGACGTCGACGGCGAGGGTGACCCGCACCCGCGGCGGCAGGGCGGCGACCGCGGCGGCCAGCCGCTGCGGCGCCAGGTGCCGGGCGTGCGGCCCCATCCCCACGACGGTGGTCACGGTGCGGTGGTCGAGCTCCAGCTCCTCCCGGTGCCGCACGCGGCCGGCCGGCACGAGGTGCGGCTCCAGGGCCGCGGACAGCCGGGCCTCCTTCTCCGGGTCCACCCGCAGCAGCCCCAGCGGGCCGACCAGCTCGGCCAGGTGCTCCGGCGCCGGCGTGGCGACCACCAGCCGGCCGCCCGGGCGCAGCACCCGCGCGGTCTCCGGCCCGTTGCGCGGCGCGAAGACCACCATCACCCGGTCGACGGCGGCGTCGCGGACCGGCAGCCGGGCCCAGGTGTCGGCGACGACGGCGAGCGCCCGCGGCGAGGCGCCGGCCGCGCGGCGGGCCGCGTACCGCGAGGCGTCGAGCACCACGCCGACCGCGCCGGGCAGCGCGTCCAGCACGCCCGCCAGGTGGTGCCCGGTCCCCCCGCCGAGGTCGAGGACGGCGTCCACCGGCCCCTCCCCCGCGGCGAGCGCGCCGGCCAGGACCCGGGTGAGCCCGGCGTAGGTCCCGGCGGAGAGCACCTCCGCCCGGTCGGCGACCATCGCGGCGGTGTCCCCGGTCGGCGGCGCGTGGCCCGGTGGCAGCAGCGTCACGTGGCCCTGCCGGGCCCGGTCGAAGGAGTGGCCGGCCGGGCAGCGCAGGCCGGCGTCGCCGGGGAGCGCGGCCAGCTCCGCGCCGCAGACGGGACAGGCCAGCACGGCCACCGCCCGCGGCGGCCAGGGGCGCCACCGGCTCACGGCACACCGACCGCGACCGGCGGGGGCGCCGGCTCGGCCGTCCGGGCGGGCACGACGGCGACCGCGGCCGCGGCGGCGACCGCACCGAGCGCGAACGCCGCCGGGTAGCCGGGTCCGCCGTCGGCGAGCAGCGCCGCCAGCGGGACGGTCAGCGCGGCCGCCAGGTTCTGCGCGGTGTTGTGCGCGCCCAGCGCGCGCCCGGCCCAGGCGCTGCCGGCCTGCTCGGCCACCGAGGTGAACGCCACCCCGTTCGGGCTCACCGTGGCGACCGCCGCCAGCGCCACCGCCGCCGCGGCGACCCCCGGGCCGAGGAGGCCCGGCGTCAGGGCCGCGACGACGGCGAGCACCCCGACGACGACGGCCACCGCGCCCGCGACCTGCCGCAGCGGCCCGAGCCGGCTGCCCACCCGGTCCGACCAGCTGCCCGCGCCGAGGCGTGCGGCGACCCCGCCGGCCTGCGCGACCGCCAGCAGCGTCCCGGCGCCGGCCGCGCTCCAGCCGGCGCCGCGCACCAGCCAGTCGAAGGCCAGCCCGGCGACGGCGAACTGCGGCACGACGAGCAGGGTGCTGGCCGCGTGCACCCGCCACAGGACCGGGCCGCGGTAGGGCGAGGCCGGCCGCGGGGCGCCGGCGGTGCGCGGCGGCCGGGCCGGGTCGCGGACGAGCAGGCCGACGAGGACGGCGGTGACCGCGCAGCCGGCGGCGAGGAAGGCGAAGGCGCCGCCGGGGCCGTCGGCGGCCAGCCGCGGCAGCGTCAGCGCGGCGAGGCCCACGCCCAGCGGCTGCCCGGCCTGCCGGACGCCCATCGCCAGCCCGCGCTGCTCCGGGGGGAACCAGCCCAGCACCAGCCGGCCGCTGGCCGCGTGCACCGACGCGCTGCCCGCCCCGGCCAGCAGCAGCCACAGGCCGGTAGGCACGGCGGCGTCGGCCAGCGCGGCGCCGGTCAGCGCGACGGCGGCGACCGCGAGCCCGGCGGAGAGCACCAGCCGCTCGCCGTACCGGTCGGCCAGCACGCCCCAGAGCAGCAGCGCGCACACCAGGCCGGCGGTGGGCGCGGCGACCAGCAGGCCGGCCTGCGGCAGCGAGAGCCCCTCCTCCCGCAGCGCCAGCGTGAGGAAGGGCATCCCGTTCTGCGCCGCGCAGGCGGCGACCAGCCCGGTCAGGCCGACGGCCAGGTGACGCCAGCGGGCGGCGGGAGGGGACGCCGGTGGGGAGGCCGTCACCGGGCGACCGGGTGGAAGACCACCTCGGTGAGCGCCCCGCCGTCGGCGACCGCGGTGACGAAGGTGCCGTGCGGCTGCCGGCGCCGGTCGGTGGGCGAGCCGGGGTTGACCAGCCGCAGTCCCGTGTCCGCGGTGGTGTCCCACGGGATGTGGCTGTGCCCGAAGAACAGGACGTCGGTGTCGGGGAAGCGCGCGGCGCAGCGGCGCTCGCGGCCCTTGGCGTCGCCGGTCTCGTGGACGACGGCGACCCGCAGCCCGCCCACCTCGGCGCGCGCCACCTCCGGCAGCCGCTCGCGCAGGGCCCCGTGGTCGTTGTTGCCGTACACCGCGAGCAGGGCCCGGGCGCGGGACTCGAGGGCGTCGAGCAGGGCGACGTCGACCCAGTCGCCGGCGTGCACGACGAGGTCCGCGGCCTCGATCGCGGCCCAGAGGGAGCGGGGCAGGTCACGGGCCCGCTTCGGGAGGTGCGTGTCGGCGGTCACCACCAGCGAGACGGACACGGCCCCATGGTGGCAGGGCGCCGGGTCGCCGCCCCGGGGGCCGACCCGTTCCGCGCCGGGGCCGCGGACGGTGCCGCGTTCAGGACCCGGAGCGGGCGGCGAGCTGCCTGAGCCGGGCGTTGTAGGCCTCGAGCTCGGCGTCGTCGGTGCGCCGGGCGGTGCGGTCGATCCGGCGGCCGCGGCGCTCCTCGGAGCCCATCCAGCTGAACAGGACGACGACGAGGACGAGCACCGTCGGCAGCTCGCCGAAGGACCACGCGATGCTGCCCGCGGCGTTCTGGTCGGCGAGCGGGTCGACGCCCCAGCCGGCGGGCGGGTCGGCGAAGGTCCGCACCACCAGCGACGTCGACATCATGATCGCGACGCCGAAGAAGGCGTGCAGCGGCATGGGGATCAGCAGCTCGAGCATCCGGCCGGCGTGACCCACCTGCCGGGGCCACGGGTCCTGGGCGAGGATCGGCCCGAAGAACAGCAGCCCGGTCACGGTGAAGTGGGCGAGCATGAACTGGTGCCCGAACGGGTCGCCCATCAGCGCGTCAAAGACGGGCGTGAAGTAGACGCCGTAGAGGCTGACCAGGAACAGGGGCAGCGTGAACAGCGGGTGCGAGAGGAAGCGCGCGACCCGGCTGTGCAGGGCGTCGAGCAGCAGCGCCCGCGGGACGCCGGCCACTCCCCTCCCCCGCGGCAGCGACCGCAGCGCCAGCGTCACCGGCCGGCCGAGCAGCAGGAGCAGCGGCGCGACCATCGACAGCACCATGTGCTGGGCCATGTGCACGCTGAACAGCACCATGCCGTAGCCGTTCAGCCAGGTCCCGGTGACGGCGAACAGCGACAGGCAGCCGGCCACCCAGGACGCCGTGCGCCACCACGGCCAGGCCACGCCCGAGCGGCGCAGCCGGACCAGGCCGACCAGGTAGGCCAGCACGCCGAGCAGGGCGAGGACCGGCAGCACCGACCACGCGTCCAGGTGGGGCAGGAAGACCCGTCCCCACGTGGGTGGCTCGTCGGGCACCCACATGCCCGAGTGGTGCCCGTGCTCCACCTGTACCTCCGGTCCGTCGGTCGTGCGCTTCCCACTGTCCCACCGGCGCCCCCACCAGGGGCGGCCTCCTAGTCGTGGACGGGGGCCTCGTGGCCGGCGTGCGCCTCGGCCTCGATCTGGAAGGTGCAGTGCGGGACGTCGAAGTGGTCACCGAGGCAGGCGCACAGCGCGTCGAGGACCCGGCCGCCGTGCCCGGCGGCCAGCGCCGCGTCGGTGACGACGACGTGCGCGGACAGCACCGGCAGGCCGGAGGTGATCGTCCAGGCGTGCAGGTCGTGGACGCCGATGACGCCGGGCACCCCGAGGACGTGCGCGCGGACCCGGTCGAGGTCGACGTCGCGGGGCGCGGCCTCGAGCAGGACGTCGAGGGACTCGCGCAGCAGCGCCCACGCCCGCGGCAGCACCAGGCAGCCGATGAGCAGCGCGGCGACGGTGTCGGCCGGCGTCCACCCGGTGAGCGCGACGACGCCGGCCGCGACGAGGACGGCCACCGACCCCAGCGCGTCGCCGAGCACCTCCAGGTGCGCACCGCGGACGGCGAGCGACCCCCGCCGGCCGCGGTGCAGCAGCGCCAGCCCGGCGAGGTTGGCGGCCAGGCCCCCGGCGGCCACGGCGAGGACGACGCCGGAGGTGATCTCGGGTGGGTCGCCGATCCGCCGCACCGCCTCGACGAGGACGAACACCGCGACGCCGGCGAGCAGCAGCCCGTTGGCCACCGCGGCGAGGATCTCCACCCGCTGCCAGCCGAAGGTGCGCCGCCCGCGGGCCGGGCGCTGGGCCAGCGTCACGGCCCCGAGGGCCAGGCCCACGCCGAGCGCGTCGGTGGCCATGTGCCCGGCGTCGGCGAGCAGCGCCAGCGAGCCGGAGACCAGCGCCCCGACCACCTCGGCGACGAGGACGGCGAGGGTGAGCCCGAGGACGACGGCCAGCCGCCCGCGCGAGGCCGCCGCGACGGTGGCGTGCCCGTGCGCGTGCGCGTGCCCGTGCCCGGCTCCCATCGGCCCACCTCCCCCTCCAGTGTCCTCCGACGGCACGCGCCCCCTGCCCGGACCTGCCGGGAGGGGGCGCGTGTCGTGCCGGCCCCGCTGCACGGGGCCCGCCCCGGGCCTGCGAGGGGCGGGGCGGCGGGGTCCTCGCGTCTAGATGGCGACGCCGCGGTCCCGCAGCCACGGGATCGGGTCGATCCGCTCGCCGTCGATGCCGCCGACGTGCACCTCGAAGTGCAGGTGCGGGCCGGTCGACTGGCCGCGGTTGCCCAGCAGCGCGATGGTGTCGCCGGCGCGGACCACCTGGCCGGGCTGCACGAGGATCTCCTCCATGTGCCCGTAGACGGTGACGTCACCGTTCTCGTGCTGGACGTACACCGCCAGGCCGAAGCCGCTGGCGGGGCCCGCCTCGAGGACGACGCCGTCGGCGGCCGCGTACTCCGGCGTGCCGATGGGCGCGGCGAGGTCGATGCCGGCGTGCAGCGTGCCCCAGCGCGCGCCGAAGCCGCTGGTGAGCCGCGCGCCGTCGACCGGCAGCACGGTCCTGGGCCGGGCGGCCTCGGCGGCCGCGGCCGCGGCGGCCTCCTGGGCGGCGCGGTCGGCGTCGGCCTGGACCTGCGCCGCGGCGGCCTCCTCGGCCTCGCGGGCGTTGCGGCTGGCGGTGACCGCGCCGAGCAGGGTGGCGTCCGAGCGCAGGGTCGCGGCCTCGGCGGCCGCGGGCAGGTCCTGGTCGGCGATGCCGAGCTCCTCGGCCACGCTCACCGAGTGGCTGACCGCCTCCGGGCCGTCGGCCTGGGCGACGCGGTCGCCCACGGAGAAGGAGCCGACCCCGACCGCGCCGACCAGCGCGGCGGCGAGGTAGAAGGCGGGCCGGCGGCGCGGCAGCCGCAGCAGACGGGCCATCGCCCGGTGCCGGCCGTGGCCGGCGACGACGGTGACCGGGACCCGCTCCCCACCGGCGCCGGCGCCCTCGGGCCCGTCGGCGCCGGTGTCGTCGGCGCCGGCGGCCGCGACGGCGGCCAGCGCCTGGGCGCCGGCGGCCTCGGCCAGCTCGGCGGCGTCGGCGACGGCGAGGACCTCGGCGGGCTCGGCGGCGGCGGGAGCCTGCGCGGGCCCGGTCCCGGCGACGACGGTGCGGACCTCGAGGCCGGCCACCGCGGGGGCGGGCGTCGCGGCGGCGGTCTCCTCGGGCGAGGTCCGCGGCGACGGCGTGGGCCGGGGGCCGGGACGGCGGGCGGGGCGGGACTCGGATCGGGACTCGGTGCGGTCCCCGCCCGGCGACGTCTTCCCCTGACGTCGGTACGGGGTGGGCCGCGGGGCCGTCGTCGCGGCGTCGGCGGGTCGCCGGTCGGGCGACGCTGCCACTGCCTGCCGGAGGGGGGTGCCGGCCGCGGGCTGCGCGGCCGTCCCTCCGTCGAGGAGGCGGTCCGGGTGGAGCTCGGTCATGCACCTGACTTCCGTCGGGGACAGGGACGTCGTGCCGTGCCCGGGGGAGCGGGCGGGGCCCATGTAAACACGCCGTGACCGTTACGTGATCTGCGGACCTGGGTACGGAGGGCCGGATGTGTGGCGCGGGCCACGGAGCTGCACCGTTGTCATTCGACGCTGCGTAGAACTGATGTGACGGACAGTGATGAACACGCCGGTTGAGCGTTGAACGAGGGGCGATCAGGCCCACACCGGGCAGAAGGCCCTGGACAGGCGTGATCGACAGCGCTCCCTGCGGACGACCCGAGGAGAGGATCTCGTGCGCGCAGTGACCTGGCACGGACGTGCCGACGTACAGGTGGACACCGTCCCCGACCCCACGCTGCAGGAGGACACCGACGTCCTCGTCGAGATCACCTCGAGCGGCATCTGCGGGTCCGACCTGCACCTGATCGAGGTGATGGCGCCGTTCATGACCAAGGGCGACGTCATGGGCCACGAGCCGATGGGGGTCGTCCGCGAGGTCGGCTCCGCGGTGACCGCGGTGAAGCCCGGCGACCGCGTCGTCGTCCCGTTCAACGTCTCCTGCGGGACCTGCTGGATGTGCTCGCAGGGCCTGCAGTCGCAGTGCGAGGCCACCCAGAACCGCGACCAGGGCTTCGGCGCCTCGCTGTTCGGCTACACCAAGCTCTACGGGCAGGTGCCCGGCGGCCAGGCCGAGTACCTGCGGGTCCCGTTCGGCAACACGCTGCCGATCAAGGTCCCGGACGGCCCGCCGGACGACCGGTTCGTCTACCTCTCCGACGTCCTGCCCACCGCCTGGCAGGCGGTGCAGTACGCCGCGACGCCGCCCGGCGGCACGCTGCTGGTGCTGGGTCTGGGGCCGATCGGCGACATGTGCACCCGGATCGCCCACCACCTGGGCATCGAGGACGTGTACGCCTCCGACGTCGTGCCCGAGCGGCTCGAGCGGGCCACCGCCCGCGGCACGCACGTGATCCGCTCCACGAAGAAGGACGACGTCGTCCAGCAGATCCAGGACGCGACCGCCGGCCGCGGCGCCGACGCGGTGATCGACGCCGTGGGCATGGAGGCGCACGGTTCCCCGCTGGCGCAGATCGCGCAGAAGGCGACCGCGGTCGTCCCGGACGCGATCATGGAGAAGGTCATGCAGGTCGCCGGGATCGACCGGCTGGCCGCGCTGAACACCGCCATCGACGCGGTCCGCCGCGGCGGCACCATCTCGCTGTCCGGCGTCTACGGCGGCGCCACCGACCCGCTGCCCCTGATGCGGATGTTCGACAAGCAGATCCAGCTGCGGATGGGCCAGGCGAACGTGTGGCGCTGGGTGCCCGACATCCTGCCGCTGCTGGTCGACGGCGACCCGCTCGGCGTCGACGACTTCGCCACCCACCGGGTGCCGCTGGAGCAGGCGCCGCAGGCCTACGCCGACTTCCGCGAGAAGAAGGACGGCGCGGTCAAGGTGCTGCTGCAGCCCTGACCCGGGTGTGAGCACACCCACCGGCCGCGCGGGGCATGTCCTGCGCGGCCGGTGCCTTGCCCCTCTGTAGTACCCGCCTCTCTGCGGTACCCGCCTCCCTGTAGTACCCGCCCCGCAGGGCCAGCACGGACGACGACGTCCGCACGCTCCCCCTCCCGCCGTCGTCCCCTGGAGTCCTCCCGTGCCCCGCGGTCTGCTCGCGCTCGCCATCGGCGCCTTCGGCATCGGCACCACCGAGTTCGTCGTGATGGGCATGCTGCCCGAGATCGCGGACGGCCTCGGCGTCTCGGTGTCCGCCGTCGGCCTGCTCATCTCCGCCTACGCCGTCGGCGTCGTCCTCGGCGCGCCGACGCTCACCGCGCTCGGCGTGCGGTTCTCCCCGCGCCAGACGTTGGTCGCGCTGATGGTCGTGTTCGTCGTCGGCAACGCGCTGTCGGCGGTGGCGCCCACCTACGAGACCCTGGCCGCGGCACGGGTGCTGACCGCGCTGGCGCACGGGTCGTTCTTCGGCGTGGGTGCGGTGGCCGCGCGGCGGCTGGTCGCGCCGGAGCGGGCCACGCAGGCGATCTCGCTCATGATGGTCGGGCTGACGCTGGCCAACGTCGTCGGCGTCCCGCTCGGCACGTTCGTCGCCCAGCAGCTGAGCTGGCGGCTGGTGCTCGCCGCGATCGCCGTCATCGGGCTGGTCACGATCGCCGGGCTGCTGGCCTGGCTGCCCGCCGGCACCGGGGAGCGCGGGGACCTGCGGGCCGAGCTGGCCGCCTTCCGCCGCCCCCAGGTGTGGCTGGTGCTCGTGCTGACGATGGTGGGCTTCGCCGCGCTGTTCTCCGTCTACAGCTACGTCAGCCCGATCCTCACCGACCTGGCCGGCCTGCCCGAGGGCTGGGTGACGCCGGTGCTGGCGCTGTTCGGCGTCGGCACCACCGTCGGGACGCTGGCCGGCGGCCGCCTCGGGGACCGGTTCGGCTGGACGTTCGTGGTCGCCGGGCTGCTGGCCACCGCGCTGCTGCTGGCCGCCTTCGCCTTCCTCGCCCGCACCCCCGCGGCCGCCGTCGTCGTGCTGGTCCTGTTCGGCGCGGTCGCCTTCGCGATGGGTCCGGTCGTGCAGAACGGCGTGATCGTGGCCGCGCGGGTGTCCGGCGGCAGCCTGGTGTCGGCGGCCAACCAGGCGGCGTTCAACGTGGCCAACGCGGTCGGCGCGGCCCTGGGCGCGCTGGTCATCTCCCTGGGCCTGGGCTACACCGCGCCGATGTGGGTGGGCGCGGCCCTCGCGCTCCTGGGCAGCGGCCTGGCGCTGGTCGCCCGGCGGGCCGACCGACGCGAGACCGCCCGGGTGAGCGCCGACGTCGGCCGCTGGCACGCGGAGGTCGGCAGCCGGCTGGCGGCCTGACGGGTTCCCCCGGACTCCCCGGGTAGGAGGCGGGCATGACGACCACGACGGCCGAGAGGTCGGGACAGTTTCCGCTCGGGGACCGCACGGTCAACCGCATCGGCTACGGCGCGATGCAGCTGGCCGGCCCGCAGGTGATGGGCCCGCCGGCCGACCGGGAGGCCGCCGTCGCCGTCCTGCGCCGGGCGGTGGAGCTGGGCGTGGACCACGTCGACACCAGCGACTACTACGGCCCGCACGTGACCAACGAGCTCATCCGCGAGGCGCTGCACCCCTATCCCGAGCAGCTCACGATCGTCACCAAGGTCGGCGCCCGCCGGACGCCGGACGGCGCGTGGCCCGAGGCGCTCTCCCCCGACGAGCTGACGCAGGCCGTGCACGACAACCTCGACCACCTCGGCGTCGACGTGCTCGACGTGGTGAACCTGCGCATGCCCGGCCACGCCCCGGCGGAGCGCTCGCTGGCCGAGCCGTTCGAGACGCTGGCCGAGCTCCAGCAGCAGGGGCTCATCCGGCACCTCGGCGTCTCCCACGTGACGACGCAGCAGTTCGCCGAGGCGCGGTCGATCGCGCCGGTGGTGTGCGTGCAGAACCACTACAACCTCGTGCACCGCGACGACGACCCGCTGCTCGACGCGCTGGCCCGCGAGGGCGTCGCCTACGTGCCCTACTTCCCGCTCGGCGGGTTCACGCCCCTGCAGTCCGCGGCGCTGGAGACGGTGGCGCGGCGGCTGGAGACCACGCCGATGCAGGTGGCGCTGGCGTGGCTGCTGGCCCGCTCCCCCAACGTCCTGCTGATCCCGGGGACGTCGTCGGTGGCGCACCTCGAGGAGAACCTGCAGGCGGGCGCGCGGGTCCTGGGGCCGCTGGAGATGGAGGAGCTCGACCGCATCGGCGGCACCGGCGAGCCCGACGTCGACCTCTGAGTCACCTGCCCCAGGCCGCGAGCTGGTCGACCGCGGCCTCGAGCACCGCGCGCGTGGCGGCGGTGTCGCGGTCGACCAGCCAGGTCGTCGTCGCGCCGTCGACGACGGTGACCAGCAGCCGGGCCAGCTCCGGCACCGGCCGCCGCCAGGTGGCGCCCGTCGCGGCGGCGGCCTCCTCCAGCAGGCGGGTCGCCGCCGCGGTGTAGGCGCGGTACTGCGCGGCGGCCACCGGCCGCAGCGCCGGGTCGCGGACCGCGTGCAGCGTGAGCTCGAGCATCAGCGCCTCGGCGCCGGGCTCGCGCTCGAGGTGGTCGAGGTAGCCGGCGGCGGCCGCGCGCAGGCAGCCGGCCAGGCCCGCGGCCGGGTCCAGCCCCGCGGTGGCGGCGGCCAGCTCGCGGCCGACCACGCGGGTGACCAGCTCGCGCAGGAGCTCGTCGCGCGAGGAGAAGGCGTAGTGGAAGGCGGCCAGCGGCATCCCGGCCTCGGCGACGACCGCGCGGGTGGTGCCGGCGGCCAGGCCGTCCCGGGCCATCACCCGCAGGGCCGCCTCCACCAGGGCCGCGCGCCGCTGCCCGGCCGGCAGCCGGGGCACCTCAGGCCTGCCCGGCGGGCTGCCCGGCCGGACCGAGGACCCGGGCGAGGTGGGCGTTGGTGAACACCCCGGCGGGGTCCAGCCGCGCGCGCAGCGCGGCGAACTCGCCGAACCGCGGGTAGCGCTGCTCCAGCGCCGCGGCGTCGAGGCCGTGCTCCTTGCCCCAGTGCGGGCGCCCGCCGGCGGCCAGCGCGATCGCCTCGAACGCGGCGGAGTACCCGCCCGGCTCGCTGCGGGCGGGCACGTGGACGGCGACGTAGGCGGTGTCGCGGCCGTACGCCGTCGACAGCGGGACGTCGTCGGCGGCGGCGACGCGCACCTCGACCGGGAACGGCACCCGGTGCGGCCCGGCGTCGACCACCCGCCGCAGCTCCTCCAGCACGGCCGGGGCCGCCTCCCGCGGGAGGGCGTACTCCGTCTCCCGGAACCGCACCCGCCGGCGGGAGACGAAGACCCGGTGCGCGACGTCGGTGTACGTGCGGGCGCCCAGCGCCCCGGCGGAGAACCGCGCCAGGGTCGGCACCAGCGCGGGCACCCGGCGGCCGGCGGCGACGACGGCGGCGAGGCCGGCGTTGGCGAGCACCTCGTCGTCCCAGAACGCGCGCGCCCGGCCCCGCGGCGCGAGCTCGGTGAGGGGCACCCGGGTGTTGCGCAGGGTCCGGCACCGGTCGGTGTGCGGGAACCAGTAGAACTCGACGTGGTCGGTCGAGGACGTGAAGCCGGCGAAGTCGGCCAGCAGGTCCGGCAGCGCGGCGGTGTCCTCCTCGGCGCGCAGCGCGAACGCCGGCACCGCCTGCAGCGTCACGGTGCTCAGCACGCCGAGGGCACCGAGGCCGACCCGCGCGGCGGAGAGGACGTCGGGGTTCTCGTCCGGCGCGCAGCGCAGCACCGTCCCGTCGGCGGTGACCAGTTCCAGCGCGCGGACCTGCGTGGCCAGCCCGCCGAACCGGGCGCCGGTGCCGTGGGTGCCGGTGGAGATCGCGCCGGCGACGGTCTGCCGGTCGACGTCGCCGAGGTTGGTCAGGGCCCAGCCGCGCGCGGCCAGCTCCGCGTTGAGCCGGTGCAGCGGCATGCCGGCCTGCACGGTGACCAGCCCGGCGTCGTCGACGCCGACCAGCGCGGCGTGCCGGTCCAGCGCCAGCGCGACGTCCTCCGGGCGGCCGATGCCGGTGAACGAGTGGCCGCTGCCCAGGGCGGTGACCCGGCGGCCCGCGTCGGCAGCGCTCCGGACCGCGGCGGCGATCTCCCCGGTGCCCGCCGGGTGCACGACGGTCACGCCGTCCGCCCGCTGGTTGCCGGCCCAGTTGCGCCAGGTGCCCACGCCGCCTCCTCCGTCGTGCGCGGCAGCGTCCCGTGCCCGCCGGACTCGGTCAAGCGACTGGGACGCTTGACCCACTCGGCGGACCGCGAGGATGCTGCCGCGCCATGACCTCCCCGGCCGCAGCCCGGGCCCGGCTGGACCGGGCGACCGCGGACCTCGACCCGCCGCTGGCCGTCCTGGACCTCGACGCGCTGGACGCCAACGCCGCCGACCTGGTCCGCCGCGCCGCCGGGCGTCCGGTCCGGGTGGCGAGCAAGTCGGTGCGCAGCCGGGCGGTGCTGCGGCGGGTGCTGGCCCGGCCGGGCTTCGCCGGCGTGCTCGCGTACACGCTGGCCGAGGCGCTCTGGCTGGCCGGCGGTGACGACCCGGTGTCCGACGACGTCGTCGTCGCCTACCCCTCGGTGGACCGCGCGGCGCTGCGCGCGCTGGTGGCCGACCCCGCGCTCGCCGCGCGGGTGACGCTGATGGCCGACTCCCCCGACCACCTCGACGCCGTCGACGCGGTGGCGCCGGCCGGGTCGCGGCCGCCGGTGCGGATCTGCCTGGACCTCGACGCGTCGCTGCGGGCCGGGCGGCTGCACGTGGGGGTGCGCCGGTCGCCGGTGCACGACCCCGGGGCCGCCGCGGCGCTGGCCCGGGCGGTGTGCGACCGGCCCGGCTTCGCCCTGGTCGGGCTCATGGCCTACGAGGCCCAGGTCGCGGGCGTGCCGGACGCGCCGCCCGGGCGCCCGCTGCGCGGCCTGGCGGTGCGCGGGGTGCAGGCGCTGTCGGTGCGGGAGCTGACCGGACGCCGCGCCGCCGCGGTGGCCGCCGTCTCCGCCGTGGCGCCGCTGGCGTTCGTCAACGGCGGCGGCACCGGGAGCCTGGAACGGACCGCGGCCGACCCGTCGGTCACCGAGGTCGCCGCGGGCTCGGGGCTGTACCAGCCGACGCTGTTCGACGGGTACCGCGCCTTCCGCGGCCGGCCGGCGCTGCTGTTCGCGCTGCCGGTCACCCGCCGCCCCGCGCGCGGGACTGTGACCGTCGCGGGCGGCGGGTGGATCGCCTCCGGGCCACCCGGCGCCGACCGGCTGCCGCGCCCGGTGCACCCGCCGCGGCTGCGGGTGCTCGGCACCGAGGGCGCCGGGGAGGTGCAGACGCCGCTGCGCGGCCCGGACGCCGACGGGCTCGCCGTCGGCGACCGCGTCTGGTTCCGGCACGCCAAGGCCGGCGAGGTGTGCGAGCACGTCGAGGTCCTGCACACGCTGGCCGGGGACCGGCTGGCCGGCGCCGTCCCCACCTACCGCGGCGAGGGCCGGTCCTTCGGCTGAGCCCCGACTCGCTCGCTCGGCGTGATCACCGGGTGCGTGCACGCGACACGGCGGGACGCGCCGGCCGGCCGTGCACACCTCCGGTGATCGCCGGAGCCGAGCCGTTCAGTCGGCGTCGTTGGCGAGCAGGGCGCGGGCCTCGGCGGCCTCGTCCTCGGTGAGCCCGCCCGAGCCGTCCGGGTGGTCGACCTGGGTGTCGATCCAGCGCCGGTGCGCCTCCCACGCCGACTGCCGGGTGGCGCCCAGCGCCCGGCCGATCTGCGCCCACGACGCACCGGTCGCCCGCGCCGTCCGGACGGTGAGCTGGCGCCCCTGGGCCGCCCGCCGGGCGACGACCTCGCCCAGCGCCAGGAGCTCCAGCGCCTCCTCACGGGTCAGCGGCCGCGGTCCGGCCGGGTCGTCGGGGTCGGCCAGCGAGTCGCGCGTGCGCAACTCGTCGTAGCGGCGGACGGCGCTGGCGAGGGTGTGCCGCCGTTCGAGGTCGTCGAGGTCCATGACCCATCCTCCGTCAGGACGGCCTGACAGGCACGAGCCCCTGCCCCGGTCCGCGCCCTCGGGACGGGTGGTGCTCCTGCGGCGGCCGGGGTGCCTCCGGGCGGTTCGGGTCACTCGTGGGCGTGGTCCGGCCGAAGAACGACACGGTCTCGATCCGATTCCGCCCAGCCCCCGCGAGGAGCCGTTCCGTGTCCCACCCCCCGCAGGCGCCGTACCAGCAGCCCTACGCTCCGGTCCAGCCGCCGTACGTCCCCCAGCAGAAGGGCGCCGGCCTGGCCGTGGCGTCGATGGTCCTGGGGATCATCGCGCTGCTGCTGAGCTGGGTGCCGATCATCAACAACGTCGCCGCCGTGGTGGCCGTCGTCGGCCTGGCGCTGGGCATCCCCGCGCTGCTGCGCGCCCGGCGCGGCACCCACCGCGGCAAGGGGCTGGCCGTCACCGGCCTCGTCACCTCGCTGGTGGCCATCGCCGTGGTGATCGCGACGCAGGCCTTCTACGCCAGCGTCATCGACGAGGTCGCCGACAGCCTCGACGAGGAGCTCAGCAGCGCCGTCCCGTCGGACGGCGCCCTGCCCGACGGCGGGACGGCGGGGCTGGTCGAGCCCGCTCCCGAGGAGGCCCCGGCCGCCGACGTCGTGCCGCTCGGCGTCCCGGCCCAGGTCGGCGACTACCAGGTCACCGTGGACGCGGTCGAGCTCGACGCCGACGCGTCCGTGCAGGCCGCCAACGACTTCAACGAGCCGGCCACCGGCCAGTACGTGCTCGCCCAGCTGAGCGTGACCTACACCGGCGAGACGGAGGGCATGCCCGGCTTCGACCTGACCGCCGTCTTCCACGGGTCCGACGCCCGGCAGTACAGCGACGCCGAGTGCACGGCGGTCCTGGCCGACGACGCGATGGACGCCCCGACCCTCAACCCGGGCGGGTCGGACACCTTCCAGTTCTGCATGGACGTGCCGCCGGCCGCCGTCGCCGGCGGGCAGCTGTCGGTCGAGCCCACCATGAGCTTCGACTCCGACGACCGCGTCTTCTACGCCCTGCCGTAGTCCCCGCTCCCCCGCCACCGGCCGGACCCCCCACGACGGGGGTCCGGCCGGTGTCGTTCAGCGGGCGCGGGCGACCCGCGTCTCGTCGAACACCGGCTCGTCCGACTCGTACACCCGGCCGTCGGAGCCGAAGACGAGGAACCGGTCGAAGGAGCGGGCGAACCAGCGGTCGTGGGTCACCGCGAGCACGGTGCCGTCGAACGCGGCCAGCGCCTCCTCCAGCGCCTCGGCGGACAGGACGTCGAGGTTGTCGGTGGGCTCGTCGAGCAGCAGCAGCGTGGCGCCGGACAGCTCGAGCATCAGCACCTGCAGCCGCGCCTGCTGCCCGCCGGACATGGTCCGGAACGGCTGGTCGGCGGAGTCGGTGAGCCCGTAGCGGCGCAGCACCGCCATCGCCCGCCCGCGGTCGACGCCCGGCCGGCCGGGCTCGCCGTGCCACAGCAGGTCCACCGGCGTCCGGTCCTGCCAGTCGGGGTGCGCGTGCGTCTGGGCGAAGGAGCCGGGGACGACGCGCGCCCCGAGCCGCCAGGACCCGGTGTGGGCGACGTCCTGGCCGGCCAGCAGCCGCAGGAAGTGGGACTTGCCCGCGCCGTTGGCCCCGAGGACGCCGACCCGGTCGCCGTACCAGACCTCCAGGTCGAACGGCTGCATGAGCCCGGTCAGCTCCAGCTGCTCGGCCACGACCGCCCGCACGCCGGTGCGCCCGCCGCGCAGCCGCATTGTCACCCGCTGCTGCGGTGGCCGGTCCGGCGGCGGCCCGGCCGCCTCGAACCTCGCCAGCCGGGTCTGCATCGCCCGGTACCGCGAGGCCATGTCCGGGGAGTTGGCCGCCTGCTGCTGCAGCGTGCGGACCAGGTCGACGAGGCGCTCGTGCTCCTCCTCCCAGCGGCGGCGCAGCTCGGCCATCCGCTCGTGCCGCGCCTCGCGGGCCTCGGGATAGGACGACCACCCGCCGCCGTGCACCCACGCCGTCCCGCCCTCGACGGTGACCACCCGGTCGGCGACGGTGGCGAGCAGCTCGCGGTCGTGACTGACGAACAGCACCGTCTTGCGCGTCTCGAGCAGCCGCTGCTCCAGCCACCGCTTGCCGGGGACGTCGAGGTAGTTGTCCGGCTCGTCGAGCAGCAGCACCTGCTCGGGCCCGCGCAGCAGCGCCTCGAGGGCGAGCCGCTTCTGCTCGCCGCCGGACAGCGTGGACAGCTCGCGGTACTTGCACCGGTCGTAGGGGACGCCGAGCGCCGCGACGGTCACGGTGTCCCAGGTGACCTCGGCGTCGTAGCCGCCGGCGTCGCCCCACTGCGCGAGCGCGTCGGCGTAGGCGAGCTGCGCGGGCTCGTCGTCGGTCTCCATGAGGGTCAGCTCGGCGGCCTCGACGGCGTCCCAGGCGGCGCGCACCGCGGGCGCGGAGAGGTCGACGAGGAAGCGCTGGACGGTGGTGTCGTCGCGCACCGAGCCGATGAACTGCCGCATGACGCCGAGCCCGCCGCTGCGGGCGACGGCGCCGGCCTCGGGCACGAGGTCACCGGCGACGATCCGCAGCAGCGTCGTCTTGCCCGCGCCGTTCTCGCCGACCAGCGCCGCGCGGGCGCCCTCGCCGATCCGGAACGAGACGTCGTCCAGCAGCACCCGGCCGCCCGGCAGCGTGTGCCGGACCCCGCTCACGTCGACGTAGCCCACCCCGACATCGTCCGGGGCCGGGCAACCGGATTCGGCAGGGCCTCCCTCAGCCGACGGCCTGCAGGCGGGTCCGGGCCAGCCGCTCCACCATCTCCGGCAGGGCGGTCACGGGCACGCCGCTGAGGTCCTGCCGGCACATGCGCACGACGTTGCCGACGACCTGGGGTCGCAACCGCGCGCCGAACTCGTCCACGAGCCGGGTGACGGCCTGCTCGACGCTGGGGTCGGCGGGGAGCTGCTCGATCGGCGTCATGGGCGCGCGGGACTCCTCGTTCGGTCCGTGCGGGGGTACGGCGTCCACGGTGGCGGGTGGGACGCGTGTTAAACAGGGACCTTCGTCCCCCTCCGAGGACCGCTGCGGCGTGTCGGTCAGGACACGAAGAAGGCGTTGCCGCCCGAGGACGTGACGGCGGCGGCGTCACGCACCAGCGCGGCGAGCTCCGCCCGGTCGATCCGGTCCAGGGAGGTGAACCGGACGCAGCTCTTGCCGCAGGACACCCTCCCCAGCCGCGCGGCGCGCGCCTCGGGCAGGTACTTGCCGTCGACCACGGCGCACACGTACAGCGACAGGTGCCGCTTCTGCGCGGCGAGGGCGACCAGCGGCCAGCGGGTGGTCTCCCTGGCCGAGCGCGGCCGGTAGGGCAGCAGGCCGTACCCGAGCACGTGCCCCGACCCGGCCGGCACGAGCTCGCGGTCCAGCCCGGGCGCGGCCTCGCGGACCAGGGCGTCCACCCGCCGCAGCTCGGCCTCGCGCGGCCCGGCCGCGGCGAACCACTCCTCGACGGTGTCGGTCACGGACCGGACGGTATCGACCCCGGCCCCCTGCAGGGTCCCGCCGCGAGCGTGCGAGCGGCGAGGGGCAGGGGGTCCTCCCGGGTTCAGGCGGGCCGCCGTCCCCAGAGCAGGGTGTCCAGCGCCGTGCCGGCGGGCGTCTCCCGGCGGACCTGCTCGAGCCGGTCGACGGCGAGCAGGCCGGCGACCGGGGCCAGCCGCCGGGTGCTGTGCAGGATCGCCGGGTCCTGCGGCCCGCCGACGCCCGCGGTCACGTTCTCGGCGTCGTGCCCCAGCAGCAGGAACCGCCCGCCGGGGCGCAGCCAGCCGACGGCCCGGCGGAGCAGGTCGGTCATCGGCGGGTCCGGCAGGTGCAGGTAGGCGACCAGCACCAGGTCCAGGGAGGCGGGCGGCGCCGTCCAGGTGGTGACGTCGGCGGTCACCCAGGTGACCCGGTCGGCGTCCGGCTGCGCCTGCCCGCGGGCCAGGCCGGTGGCCGAGAAGTCGACGGCGGTCGCCCGCCATCCCCGCCGGGCGAGCCACAGCGCGTGCCGCCCCTCCCCCGCGGCCAGGTCGACGGCGTCGCCCGGCGGCAGGTCCGCCACGAGCGCCGCGACCAGCGGGTTGGGCTCCCCCGACCACTGCTGCCGCTCGGCGTAGCGCGCGTCCCAGTCCTCGGCCTGCACGGGCCGGAGTGTGGCAGCGACGACGTGCGCGCCGTCCGGGTCGGGGTCAGGGTGGGCGGGTGAGCACCCTCCGGCTGGTCCCCTTCGAGCCGGAGCACCTCCCCGCCGTCACGCCCTGGTTCGACGACGAGGCGACGCGGCGGCGGCTGGGCGGCCGCGAGTGGCCGGTGCGGGAGATGGCCCTGCGCGGCACGCGGTGGACCGAGGAGTTCCGCGGGCGCCGGGTGCTGCGCAGCCACTCGTTCGTCGCGCTCGACGACACCGGCCGCCCGGTCGCCCAGATCGGTGGGGACGTCTACGACCGGTGGACGACGTGGGACCCGGTGGCCGAGCGGGTCCTCGCGACCGACGGGCGCCGCACGATGGGCGTGGCCTACGTCGTCGACCCGGCGCGCCGGGGGCGCGGCCACGGCAGCGCCGCGCTGCGGGCGCTGGTCGCCGCGCCGGAGACCGCCGACGTCGAGCAGTTCGTCCTGGGCATCGAGCCGGACAACGCGGCGAGCCTGCGGGTGGCCGCCGCAGCCGGGTTCACCCCGCTGACCACGGAGCCCGACGCCGAGGACGTGGTCCACCTGCGCCTGGAGCGCTGACCGGCGCGGGTGCCGTGACCGAGGATGGCCCCGTGCCCGCACACGTCTCCGACCCCGACGACCTCGCGCTGCACGGCCCCCGGGTGCTGGGCTTCGCCTCCCCGGGGCGGATCGCCGACCGCTACGGGCTCGACCGCGACGAGGTCGAGGACCGCCTGCTCGAGCACGCCACCCGGGGCTGGGTCACCCACACCCGCTTCGCCGACAGCGCCGGGTGGTCGCTGACCGAGGCGGGCCGGGCCGAGGACGAGCGGCGGATGGGCGCGGAGCTGGAGCTGACCGGCGCACGGGACCTGGTCACCGAGGCCCACGGCCGGTTCGTCCCGCTGAACCGCCGGTTCGGGAAGGTGTGCACCGACTGGCAGCTGCGGCCGACCCGCACCGAGCCGATGACCGCCAACGACCACACCGACTGGAGGTGGGACGAGCGCGTGCTCCGGGCGCTGGGGACGCTCGGCCGCGACCTGGCCGCGGTGACCGACCCCCTGGCCCGCTGCCTGCAGCGCCTGGACGGCTACGCCGACCGCTACGCCGCCGCGCTCGCCCGGGTCGACCACGGCGAGCGGCGCTGGGTGGACTCCCCCGAGGTCGACTCCTGCCACACGGTGTGGATCCAGCTGCACGAGGACCTGCTCGCCACGCTGGGGATCGAGCGCGGGCAGGACGCCTGACGGTCACCCCCTGCTGGCACCCTCCCGGCATGACCACGGTGACGCCCCGGGAGGTCGCGCTGCTGCGCCTGGTGGCCCAGCGGGTGGCCGGACCGCCGTTCCCCGACGCCGCGGCGGCGGTGCGGGCGCTCGGCGCGGTGCAGGGCCAGGACCTGCCCGGCGCGCTGACGTCGGTGGCGCTGCGCACCGCCGGCCGCTCCCGGGCGGGGGTCACCGCGGCCCTCGACGCCGGCGACGTCGTCCGCTCCTGGCCGATGCGCGGGACGCTGCACCTGGTCGCCGCCGAGGACCTGCCCTGGATGCTCGAGCTGCTCGGCGGGCGGGTGCTGGCCGGCGCGGCGAAGCGGCGGGCGGTCGTCGGGCTGACCGAGGAGGACCTCGAGCGGTCGCGGGAGGCCGCCGTCGCCGCGCTGACCGGCGGGCGGCGGCTGGGCCGGCAGGCGCTGCTCGCCACCCTGGCCGACGCCGGCTGCGACGTCGCGGGCCAGAGGGGCTACCACACGCTCTGGTACCTCTCCCAGACCGGGACGCTGGTCCTCGGCCCCACCGACGACGGTGACCAGGCGTTCGTGCTGCTCGACGAGTGGGTGCCCGCGCCGCGCCGCCTGGAGCGCGAGGAGGCGCTGGCCGAGCTCGCGCTGCGGTTCTTCACCGGGCACGGGCCGGCCACCGTCGCGGACCTGGTGCGCTGGGCGGGCACGACGGTCCGGGACGCCCGCGCGGGCCTGGCGCCGGTGCGGGACCGGCTGGCGACGGTCGACGTCGGCGGCACCGAGGCGTACCTCGACCCGGAGACCCCGGAGCGGCTGGCCGCCTGCCGCGCCGACGCCGAGGGGCTCCACCTGCTGCCCGGCTTCGACGAGGTCGTCCTCGGCTACGCCGACCGCAGCTGCACGGTGCCGCCGGAGTTCGCCGACCGGATCGTGCCCGGCGGCAACGGGGTGTTCCGGTCCACCGTGGTCTGCGGCGGGCAGGTGGTGGGCACGTGGCGGTGGACCGGCAGGGGCGCGAAGCGGGTCGCCGACGCCGAGCCGTTCACCGCCTTCCCCCCGGGCGTCGCCGAGCGCGTGCCGGAGCTGGCCGCCGCGCTCCCCTGACGCCGGGAGGCGACCACCGCGCCTCCGGGGAAGGGTGGGGGCATGGAGTACGTGCGCCTGGGTGCCACCGGCCTGGAGGTCTCGCGGATCTGCCTCGGGATGATGAGCTTCGGCGAGCCCGACCGCGGGATGACGCCGTGGAGCCTGCCCGAGGACGAGGCGATGCCGCTGATCCGGAAGGCGCTCGAGGCCGGCGTCACCTTCCTCGACACCGCCAACGTCTACTCGGCCGGCTCCAGCGAGGAGATCACCGGCAGGGCGATCCGCGAGTTCACCACCCGCGACGACGTCGTCCTGGCCACCAAGGTGCACGGCCGGATGCGCCCGGGCCCCAACGGCGGCGGGCTGTCGCGGGTGGCCGTCCTGCGCGAGCTGGAGGCGAGCCTGCGGCGGCTGCAGGTGGACCACGTCGACCTGTACCAGATCCACCGCTGGGACCCGGCCACGCCGATCGAGGAGACGCTGGAGGCGCTGGACTCGGCCGTCCGCAGCGGCAAGGTCCGGTACCTGGGCGCGAGCAGCATGTGGGCCTGGCAGTTCGCCAAGGCGCTGCACCTGGCCGGCGAGCGCGGCTGGCACCGGTTCGTGTCGATGCAGGACCACTACAACCTGCTCAACCGCGAGGAGGAGCGGGAGATGCTCCCGCTGTGCGCCGACCAGGGCATCGGCGTGATCCCGTGGAGCCCGCTGGCCCGCGGCCGGCTGACCCGCGACTGGGACGAGACGACGCACCGGTCGGAGAACGACGCGTTCGGCGGCCGCCTCTACGACGAGGCCAGCGACCGCGCGATCGTCGAGCGGGTGACCGAGGTGGCCCGCGAGCGCGGCGTCCCGCGGGCGCGGGTGGCGCTGGCCTGGCTGCTGGCCAAGTCGGTGGTCACCGCGCCGATCGTCGGCGTCACCAGGGCCGCGCACCTCGACGACGCCGTCGCCGCCGTCGACCTGCGGCTCACCGACGAGGAGGTCGCCCGCCTGGAGGAGCCGTACCGCCCGCACGCCGTCGTCGGCTTCTGAGCCGCCGGTACTCGCGGAGCACGAGCGCGGTCAGCAGCAGGTCGAGGCCGCCCGCGGCCCACATCCCCCACGAGCCCCGGTCCACGGCCAGGTACACCTCGTAGCCGCCGAACGCCCCGAGCACGGCGGCGGCGACCGGGTAGGCGGGCAGCACCTCGCGCAGCAGCGCGGCGACGAGGCCCAGCTTCACCAGGCCGTGCAGGGTCAGGTAGACGACGGCGAAGGTGTGGGCGCCGCCGCTCAGCGCGGCCTCCCCGGCGGTGACGCGCTCGGCCAGCGCGCCGTCCGGGCTGCCGAGCAGGTGGTGCGCGACGACCCGGCGGGTCAGCCCGTCCAGCGCCCGCGGGCCGACGGCGAGCAGCGCCAGGCCCGCGAGCAGCTCGACCGCGCCGTCGAGTCCCTTGAGGAGCAGGGCGGCGCGCAGCAGCCGGTCGGTGGTCGTGCCGGGCATGGTCCCGGAGCCGGAGGGGGCGCGTCCAGGGACCGGGATCACGCCCGCGGCTCGCGGCCGGGCCCGCGGGGCACGGCCACGATGGGAGGGTGACCGCCGTCCGCCCGCTGCTCGGCCCGCCGGTCCCCCCGCTCCGGGCGCTGTGGCGGGCCGGCGGGCGCCGCGGGGTGACCGCGGCGGCCTGCCTGGTGCTGACCCTGGCCGCCGGCGTCGCGCTGGGGCGCCCGGACCTCGGCTCGGCGGCGGGCCTGGCGTCGTTCACCGCGGTCTACGGGCACGCGCTGCCCTACCGCCGCCGCGCGGGCGTGGTCGCCGTCGTCGCGGTGGTGCTCGTGGCCAGCAGCACCCTGGGCGCGCTGGCCGGCGGGCACCCGGTCGCGCTGGTGCTGGCCTGCGCGGCGCCGGCCGCCGCGGCCGCCGCGGCGAGCGTCGTCTGGCGGGTCGGCCCGCCCGGCCCGCTGGGCGTCGTCCTGGTGGCCGGCGGCTCCAGCGCGCTCGGCACCACGCCGGGCGGGCTCGGCGCGCACGCCCTCGCCGCCGCGGCCGGCGCGGCGCTGGCCTGGGCCGGCTGCATGCTGCCCTGGGTGTGGGACCCGGCCGGCCCCGAGCGCCGCGCCCTGGAGGCGGCCGAGTCCGCGGTGGGGAGGGCAGGGGTGGGCGGCCCACCGGCGGGCGCGGCCCGGGCGGTGCGCCTGGCCGACGTCGCGGTCCGCGGCGGCAGCGGCCGCGGCGACCGCCGGCTGCGCGCCCGCCTCGACGACGTCGAGCGGCGGTTCCTCGCCGCGCTGCCCGCCGCGCCCCCGCCGGCGACCGCCCCGCCCCTCGACCCGGCACCGCCGCGGTGGTGGCACGCCCCTGCCGCGGCGACCGCGCTGCGCCTCGGCGTCGGGTCGGCCGCCGCGGGGCTGGCCGCCGTCGCGCTCGGGCTGTCCAGCCCCTACTGGGCGGTGACGACGGCGGTCGCGGTGCAGCTGGGCACCGACGCCCGCGCCACCCGCACCCGGGGACTGCAACGCGCGGTCGGCACGGCCCTGGGCGTGCTGGTCGCGGGGGTGCTGGTCGCGCTGGACCCGCCGGTCGGCGTCGCGATCGCGCTGGCCGGGGTGCTGCAGCTGGCCGTCGAGCTGCTCGTCGCCGCGCAGTACGTGCTCGCCGTCTCCTGCATCACCCCGCTGGCGCTGCTGCTGGTGCACCTGGGCAACCCGACGCCCACCGCCGGGCACCTGGTGGTCGAGCGGCTGGCCGAGACCGGCGTCGGCGTCGCCGTCGCGCTGGCGGTCGGGCTGTCGCTGCTGCCGCGCGCGTCGAGCCGGCGGCTGCCCGCGGCGGTGCGGGAGGTGACCGCCGCGGCGGCCGCGGGCGACGACCGGCGGCTGCACGCCGCACTCGACCACCTGGCCGAGGTGTCGGCCGCCGCCCGGGCCGAGCTGCTGCCCACGCCGGCGCTCACCGCCCGGGTGCACGCCGCGCGGGTCGTGGCCGACCTGGGCTGGGGCCTGCTCGGCGCCCGCGCCCGCGGCGACGACGCCGTGGCCGCCGACCTCGGCCGCCGGCTCGCCGCGTCCTAGCCGGCCAGCCGGGGCGCGAGCTCCTCGAGGTCGTCGAGCACCAGCCCGGCGCCCAGCGGCCCGAGGCCGAGGAACCAGCGGTCGTCGTCCACCGCGACCGCGCGCCCCCCGGCGACCGCGGGGATCGACTGCCACAGCGGCCCGGCGGTGACCTGGTCGGCCGCCGTCGCGCCGTCGGCCCCGTAGGCGCCGTGGAAGAGCAGGTCGCCGTCGGCCTGGGTCACCTGCTCGGGCGAGACCTCGACGAAGGTCTCCGCCGTCCGCTGCAGCTCCGGCCGGGCGAAGCCGACGTCGGTCAGCACCGACCCGATGAACGAGCCCTCGCCGTAGAGGCGGATGACCGTGCCGTCGAGGAAGCGGGCGACGCTGACCTCGGTCTGCGCCGGGTCGCCGTAGAGGTCGCCGACCTCCTCGGCCCGCGCCGCGAACTCGTCGAGCAGGTCCTGCGCCCGCTCCTGGCGGCCGAGCGCCTCGCCGGCGAGCAGCAGGTTCTCCTGCCAGCTCTCCCCGATGGCCTCGGCGAACACCGTGGGGGCGATCTGCGCCAGCTGCCCGTAGACGTCGGCGTGCCGCACGGAGTTGGACAGGATGAGGTCCGGCTGCAGCGCCGCGATCGCCTCCAGGTCGGGCTCGGCGATCGTGCCGACGGCGGCGATGTCGGCGGGGTCGACGCCGGCCTCCGCCACGAACCCGGGCAGCTCGTCGCTGACGTCGGTGCGGACCGCGCCCACCGGGGTCACGCCGAGGGCGAGGGCGGCGTCGAGCTCACCGGTGTCGAGGACGACGACCCGCTCCGGGGTGCCGGCGACCTCGGTCTCCCCCATCGCGTGCTCGACCGTGCGCGTCTCCTCCGCGGGCGCCGCCTCGGCCACGGGGTCGGTGTCCCCGCACCCGGTCAGCAGCGCCGCCGCCAGCAGCCCGCCCGCCGTCGTCCCGGCGATCCGCCGGCCCGTCCTCACCAAGAGCACTGTCGCCCTCCTCCCGGCGCCGGACCACCCGGCGCCGGGAGTGAACTTAGGGCAGCCTTCCCTCAGTCGAGCGGGCGGGTCAGCCCTTCCGCTCGACCAGGAAGACGGGGATCTCGCGGTCGGTCTTCCGCTGGTAGTCGGCGTAGGGCGGGTAGGCGGCCACCGCGCGCTCCCACCACTCGGCCCTCTCCTCGCCGGTGATCTCGCGGGCGACGCCGTCCCAGGGCTCCGGGCCGTCCTGCACGGTCACCTGGTCGGGGTGCTTGCGCAGGTTGGCCACCCAGGCCGGGTCCTTCGGCGCCCCGCCCTGGGAGCCGACCATCGCGTAGACGCCGTCCTTCTCCACCCGCATGAGCGGCTGCTTGCGGACCTTCCCGGTCGTCGCCCCGCGGGTCGAGAAGACGACGACCGGCAGGCCGGTGTCGCGCAGCGTGTTGGCCTCGCGCCCGCCGGTCGCCTCGTAGCGCTCGACCTGGTCGCGGACCCACTGCTGCGTGCTCGGCTCGTACTCACCCTCCAGCGGCATGTCCCGACCGTAGGTCCGACGAGTCCGGGCCGCCCGGCCGGTCGTCCCTCGTGGAGACCCGACGGGAGGAGACCGGGACGGCACGGCTGGTGGTCACGCAGAACGTCACCGTCGACGGTGTGGTGGAGGCCGTCGACGACTGGTTCGCGCCGCAGGACGACGGTGTCGACGCCTCCGACCAGCTCGACGTCGTCCGGGAGCACATGGCCGGCGAGTCGGTGCTCCTGCTCGGCCGGCGCACGTTCGAGGACATGCGGTCGTACCGGCCGCACCAGGCCGGCGACACCACCGGCATCACCGCCCACCTCGACGCGGTGGAGAAGGCCGTCGTCTCGCGCACCCCCACCGACCCGGGCCGGGCGAACACCACGGTGCTGTCCGGGGACCCGGTCGAGGAGGTCCGCCGGCTGGTGGCCGGCCGGGACGGCGAGGTCGGGGTGACCGGCAGCATCACGCTGTGCCACGCGCTGATCGGCGCCGGGCTGCCCGACGAGTACCGGCTGTTCGTCCACCCCCGCGTCCTCGGCCGCGGCCGGCGGCTGTTCCCCGACGGCGCCGACGTCCGGCTCGCCGCGACCGGCGCCCGCACCTTCGCCGGCGGGGTCACGCTGCTCACCCACCGGCCGGCGTGACGGTCAGCGGGCGTCCACGGTGTGCGGGACGAAGAAGCTCAGGTTGTCGGTGATCAGCCCGTCGCTCTCGCGGATGCCCAGGCCCGCGGGCTCGCCGTCGACCACCCAGGCGCCGAGCACCGGGTGGTGCGGCCCGTCGACGCCGGCGAAGTCCGGCAGCGGCGCGAACTCCTGGACGACGAACCCCTCGGTGCCGTACCGGCCGGGCATCGCGGTGACCACCTGCCCGCCGCGGACGACCTGCACGTTGGCGCCCTCGCGGCCCCACAGCGGCTTGCGCACGTAGTCCCGCCACGACGAGGGCATCTCGTCGGCGAAGTAGGCCGGCAGCAGGTACTGCCCGAGCACCGGGTCGCTGCCGAACAGCTGCCACAGCACCGGCAGCAGCGCCTTGGTGCTCCACAGCATCTTGTAGACCGGCTCGACCCACGTGGTGCCGCCCGGCCGGGCGGCGTCGGCGAGGACGGCCGCGCCGAACTCGTCGTCGACCAGCCACTCCCAGGGGTAGAGCTTGAAGACGACGTCGAGGTGGCGGCCGGCGGGGTCGTAGAAGCGGCCGTCGCCGGAGTCCAGCGCGATGTCCTCGACCAGGACCTCGACCGCCTCGTAGCCGGCCTGGACGACGGTGTCCATGAGGTACGCGACGGTCATCCGGTCCTCGCCGGAGGTCTCCGCGCTGGTCCACGCCAGGTGCACCCGCGGCCGCACCCCGGTGCGCCGCTCCCAGCGGGTGAGGTTGCGCTGCCAGGCGGCGACCAGCCTCTCGTGCAGCGCGTTCCACTGGTCGCGGCCCTGCCCGGTGAACAGGTGCCAGTTCCACTGGGTCACCGCCGCCTCGACCAGGCCGGTCGGGGTGTCGGCGTTGAACTCCAGCAGCTTCGGCGGGCCCTCGCCGTCGTAGCGCAGGTCGAAGCGGCCGTACACGCTCGGCGGCTCGGCCTCCCACGAGGCGCGGATGCCGGACCGGGCGATCAGCGGGATGCCCATCCGGTCGAACAGGTCGTGCTCGATGACGTGGTCGCCGGCGGCGACGCACATCTCGAACAGCTGCGCGACGGCGCTCTCGAGCCGCTCGACCTCCGCGGCGGTGAAGTCGTAGAACGGGCCCTCGCGCCAGTAGCTGCGGACCTCACCGCCCGGCGTCGTCGTCCGGTTGTAGACCAGCCCCTGCGCCTCGACCTCGGCCTCCCAGCCGGGCCGGACGACGCCGCCCTCGACGCGCCGCACTCAGGAGCCCGACCCGCCGCCGACGCCCGAGCCGATGCCGCCGGTCACCCGCTGGCCGGCGGACACCTTGCCGGTGGCGGGCAGCCCGTAGCGCTGGCGGGCCGCGGTGTCGGTGGGGTTGACGCGGGTGCCGCCGGCGGGCAGCACCGTGCCGACCGGCAGGCCGGGGCGGAAGGCGCCCAGGTAGAGGAAGAACAGGCCGCCGCCCCCGCGGTAGTCGTCGTCGCAGTAGTCGTCGTCGACGATCTCGCCGTCCTCGTTGGTGCAGTAGGCGACCTGCTCCTGCTCGTCGTCGGACCCGCAGCCGGCGAGGAAGCCGGTGGCGGCGGTGGCCAGCACCGTGGTGGTCAGGGCGCTGCGCACCCGGTTGCCGAACGCCATGGGCTCCTCCCCGTGAGATCGTCGGCCCGACCCTAGGCCCGACCTGCGGCGTCGGCGTCCCCGGGCGGCGCGGACGGAGCTGTTCCACTAGCGTCCCGGGACGAGCCCGCCGTCCCGGGAGGCGCGATGACCGCGAAGGAACCCGCCGAGGTCGCCAGGGTCGCCAGCGCGACCGGCGCCAAGAAGGTGCACCGCAGCTGGGACCGGGTGCTGGTGAGCGCCTTCCTCGCCGGCGCCTACATCTCCTTCGGCGCGCTCGTGGCGATCACCGTCTCCTCGGGCCTGTCCGCCGAGACGTGGGGCACGCTGCCGACGCTGTTCATGGGCGCGGCCTTCACCCTCGGCCTGGTGCTGGTGCTCATCGCGGGCTCCGACCTCGCGACCGGCAACATGATGCTGGTCCCGCTGGGCGCGATGAACGGCAAGATCACCGCCGGCGAGGTCCTCCGGAACCTGACGCTGGTGCTGTTCGGCAACCTGCTCGGCGCCCTGTTCGTCGCCTACTTCCTCGCCGTCTCCACCGGCGTGATCGGCGACCCGGACAGCACCGGCAGCGCGCAGCTGACCTTCACCCGGCTCGCGGAGATCGCCGACGGCAAGACCCACCACACCGCGTGGGAGACCTTCCTGCGGGGCGTCGGGTGCAACTGGCTGGTCTGCCTGGCGGTGTGGATGTCGCTGGCGTCCTCGAGCGTCGCGGGCAAGATCCTGGCGGTGTTCTTCCCGGTCATGGCGTTCGTCGCGATGGGGTTCGACCACGTCGTCGCCAACATGTTCTTCCTGCCGGCGGCGGTGTTCGCCGGCGTCGAGGGCGCGAACTGGGGCGACACCCTGACCAACTGGCTGCTGGCCGGTGCGGGCAACCTCGTCGGCGCGGTCGTCTTCGTCGGGACGTCGTACTGGTACCTGTTCCTGCGCGAGGACCGCGACGCCGCCCCGCGCACCGGCGCGGAGCCCGCCGAGCGCGCCTGACCCCACCCCTCTCCTCCGCGGCCGACGCTCCGGTCGCGGAGCGCGGGGGCCGGTGGCACGGTCGGACGACGGCCAGGCACCGGGAGGACAGCAGCGGATGAGGTACAGGGAGGGCGGCGACCTCGACACGTCGTCGATCCAGGACCGGCGCGGGCGCGGCGGGGGCCTGGGCGGGGGCCGGGGGCTCGCGGTCGGCGGCGGCGGGATCGGCCTCGTCGGGCTCCTGGTCGTCGTGCTGTTCCAGGTCCTCGGCGGCGGCGGGGGCACCGCCGGGGCCGGGCTGGGCGCGCTGTCCGGCGGCCTGGGCGAGGGCGAGACGGCCGACAACAGCGCCCTCGAGCAGTCCTGCGACGACAGCGGCGACGCCAACACCTCCGTCGAGTGCGCCGTCGTCGCCGACGTCGACTCGATCCAGGACTACTGGTCGCAGGCGCTCGGCGCGGACTACGTCCCCACCGACACCGTGTTCTTCTCCGGTCAGGTGCAGACGCAGTGCGGCGGCGCCACCAGCGGCTCCGGGCCGTTCTACTGCCCGGCCGACCAGCTGGTCTACATCGACCTGACCTTCTTCGACACGCTGCGCAGCCAGTTCGGCGCCGAGGGCGGGGCCTTCCCCAACGCCTACGTGCTCGCCCACGAGTACGGCCACCACGTGCAGAACCTGCTCGGCGCCAACCGGCAGGTGACCCCGGGCGAGACCGGCCCGGCCAGCGGCACCGTGCGGCTGGAGCTGCAGGCCGACTGCTACGCCGGCGTGTGGGCCAACCACGCCGAGACGGTCCCCGACGAGTCCGGCGCACCCCTGATCGCCGAGATCACCCAGGACGACGTCGACCGGGCACTGGACACCGCCGGCCGCATCGGCGACGACTTCATCCAGGAGAACCTCGGCGGTGGCACCGTGGACCAGGACACCTTCACCCACGGCTCCTCCGAGCAGCGCCGGCGCTGGTTCCTGACCGGGTACGAGACCGGCGACCCGCGGCAGTGCGACACCTTCTCGACGGACGACCTGGGCTGAGCGCGTGACCTCGAACGACCCCGCCGACCACCTGCGCGTCGGCCGCGACGGCGCCGTCGCCGTGCTGACCATCGACCGCGCGGACAAGCGCAACGCGCTCACCGCCGGCATGTGGGCAGCGCTCCCCCGCGTGCTGGCCGGGCTGGCCGAGGACCCCTCCGTGCGGGTGCTCGTGCTCACCGGCGCCGGGACCACCTTCTGCGCCGGCGCCGACATCTCCGACCTGCTCGGCGGGCCCGACACCGACGACCCCATGGCGCACCTGCGCCGCGACAACCTCGCCGCGCAGGCGGCGCTGCGGGACTTCCCGCGGCCGACGATCGCGATGATCCGCGGCCACTGCATCGGCGGCGGCGTCGAGCTGGCCACCTGCTGCGACCTGCGGTTCACCGACCCGACCGGCGTCTTCGGGGTCACCCCGGCCAAGGTCGGCATCGTGTACACGCCGACGTCGACCCGCCAGCTGATGCAGCTCGTGGGCCCGGCGACGACCCGCTACCTCCTGTACTCCGGGGAGCTGGTCGACGCCGAGACCGCGCTGCGCACCGGCCTGGTCGACCGGCTGCTGCCGGCCGGCGACCTGGCCGGCGAGGTGCGCCGGTTCGCCGGGGTGCTGGCCGGCCGCTCGGCGCTGACCCAGCACGCGGCCAAGGAGGTCACCGCCGCGCTGGCCGCGGGCGGCGACGGCGAGGAGGTGGCCCGCCGCTGGTACCGGGAGACCATCGCCGCCGGCGAGCTCGCCGAGGGCGTGGCCGCCTTCACCGAGCGGCGCACCCCGCGCTTCCCCTGGACGCCCTGAGGGGCGCTAGGCGACGCCGAGCCCCTGCTCCTCCGCCTCGACGGCGGCGTTCCACTCGCGCTTCTCCGCCTGCCAGCGGTCCTCGGTGCTGCCGACCCGCCAGTAGCCGGAGACCGACAGCCGCTCGCGCGGGGCGCCGAGCCCGGTGCGCACGAACCGGCGCAGCTCGCGGACGGCGCCGGCCTCGCCGTGCACGAACACGTGCACGTCGCCGTCGGGGAGGTCCGCCGCGACGACGGCCGCGACCAGCGCCACCCCGGGGGCCGCGCCGCGGTGCACCCAGGTCACCCGCACACCCGGGCCGGTGGCGAGGTCCTGCTCCTCCTCGGGCCCGGCCACCTCGACGAAGACCTCCGCCCGCGCCCCGGCGGGCAGGGCCTCCAGCGCGGCGGCGATCGCCGGCAGCGCGGTCTCGTCACCGGCCATGAGGTGCCAGGCGGCGTCGGCGGCCGGGCTGTAGGCGCCGCCGGGGCCGAACAGCTGCAGCGTGTCGCCGGGCCGGGCGGCCAGGGCCCAGGGGCCGGCCACGCCCTGGTCGCCGTGGACGACGAAGTCGACGGTCAGCTCCCCGGCCGCGGCGTCCCAGGAGCGGACCGTGTAGGTGCGCGTGGCGGGCCACTGCTCGCGCGGCAGGCGGGCCTGCACGTCGTCGAGGTCGAACGGGGCGGCGTAGGGCGCACCGGCCGGCGGGAAGAGCAGCTTGACGTAGGAGTCGGTGTGCTCGGGCGCGAAGCCGGACAACCCCTCCCCGCCGAGGACGACGCGGACGACGTGCGGCGTCACGCGGCTGGTGCGCACGACGGTGCCGATGCGGGGCGTCCGCCTGCGGCGCGGGGACTGGTCGGCCATGAGCTCTCCTCGGATCAGGGAAGGCTCACCTTACCTGCGCCGCCCGAGAGCCCGGCCGCCGTTTCGGACCCGTGCGTCCGGGTAGCCCGTGGCCTGCGGGAACGGCGACGCCGCCGGGCACGGACGCCCGGGCCGGCCGGCTCCCCGACCGCGTCTTCCCCACGGCTCACCGGGCCGGCGCCACGCATCGCCGGCCCTGCTCCACCCGCATCCGTCCCGGCGACGGCCGTCGCCGGGACGTGTGTGAGTGATCCATTTCTGGGTAGCGCCAGCCTCGACCGAGATCCACTCAGGAGGAACGATGACCCACTCCATCGACGCCCCCCTCCCGCCGCCGCCCTCCTCGGGCGCCACCGGCTACGGGGAGACGAGTACGACCTCGACCACCAGCTCGGGCTCGCCGTCGACCACCGACGTCGCCAAGGACGAGGCCCGCAACGTCGGCCAGACCGCGAAGGAGGCCGGCTCGCAGGTCGCCTCGACCGCCGCGGACCAGGCCAGGAACGTCGTCGCCGAGACCAAGCAGCAGGCGCAGAGCCTGGTCGAGCAGGGCCGCACCCAGGCCCGCCAGCAGGTCGTGTCGCAGCAGCAGAAGGCCGGCCAGAGCCTGTCGAGCCTGGCCGAGCAGCTGCGCGGCATGGTCGACGGCAACGCCCCGGCCCCCGGCCCCGCCCGCGACCTGATCCAGCAGGGCGCCGGCAAGGTCCAGGAGTTCGCGGACATGCTGCAGAACCGCGAGCCGGCCGACCTGCTCGAGGAGGTCCGCTCCTTCGCCCGCCGTCGGCCCGGCACCTTCCTGCTCGGCGCCGCCGTCGCCGGCGTCCTCGCCGGGCGGCTGACCAGCGGCGTCAAGGCCGCGCACAGCAACGGCTCCTCGTCCGGCTCGCAGCAGTTCGCCTCGACGCCGTCGTCCTCCACCACCGGCACCTACGTCGACCCGGCCCCGACCTACTCGGGCTACGAGTCGACCACCGGCTACGGGACGACCGGCGGCTACGAGACGACGACGGGTTCCTACGGCGAGCACGCCGCCACCCCCGGCACCCCGGTGCCGCCCCCGCCGTACGGCACGGTCCCGCCGGCCGGCAGCGTGGTGCCCCCGTCGGCGCCCGCCGGGTGGGACGACCCGACCCGCCGCCCGGGCCAGGGGGTCTGACCATGAGCTCCCCCTACTCCGGCGCCACGCCGGTGGGCGGCCAGGAGGGCTACCCCCCGGAGCCGCCGCAGGCGAACTACGCCGTGACCCCCGGCTACGAGCAGGGCTACGCCGGCCAGCAGGACTACGCGGGCCAGCAGGAGTACCCGACCCAGTCCTACGGGGCGCACGCCGGTGAGCGCGGCACCCCGATGACCGAGGCCGGCCGCCCCGACGTCGGCGGCACCTCCGTCGGCGAGCTCATCAGCGAGGTCACCACGGACCTCTCGGTGCTCATGCGCCAGGAGCTCGAGCTGGCCAAGGCCGAGCTCAAGGTCGAGGCCAAGAAGGCCGGCCAGGGCGCGGGCATGTTCGGCGCCGCGGGCTTCGCCGGCTACATGACGGTGCTGTTCCTCTCCTTCGCCCTGTGGTGGGCGCTGGAGAACGTGATGGACGCCGGCCTGGCCGCACTGATCGTGGCGGTCATCTGGGGCGTCATCGGGGCCGTCGCCTACGCCATGGGACGCAAGAAGTTCCGGCAGGTGAACCCGAAGCCCGAACGGACCGTGGACACCCTCCAGCAGGTCCCCGGCGCCCTCAAGCCCCACTGACCCTCGGCCCGCGACCCGACCGGTCAGGCCACCACACCCCCTGGAGCAGACATGACCAGCAGCAGTGACCCGGACGTCATCCGGCGGCAGATCGAGGAGACGCGTCGCGAGCTGAGCTACGACGTCGACGCCCTCAACGAGAAGGTCAACCCCGCCCGCGTCATCGACCGGCGCATGGCCTCGGCGAAGGGCCGCTTCGCCAACGTCAAGGACAAGGTCATGGGCTCGGCCCACGACACCCGGTCCTCGGCGCGCGGCACCGCTCAGGACGCCCGCGGCATGGCGCAGCACGCCGTGGGCTCGGTGCAGGGCGCGGCGTCCAACGCCGCCGGCACCGTGCAGGGCGCGGCGTCCTCCGCGGCCGGCACCGTGCAGGACGCCGCCTCCCAGGCGGCGCACGCCGTCCAGCAGGCCCCCGACGCGGTGATCCGCCAGACGCAGGGCAACCCCCTCGCGGCCGGGCTGATCGCCTTCGGCGTCGGCTGGCTGGTGTCCAGCCTGCTGCCCGCCACCGAGAAGGAGCGGCAGCTGGCCGAGCAGGCCGAGAGCGCGGTCCGCGAGCACAAGGACGAGCTGCTCGCCCCGGCCAAGCAGGCGGCGCAGGAGGTCGGCGAGCAGCTCAAGCCGGCCGCCCAGCAGGCCGTCGAGGAGGTCCGGTCGACCGCGCAGGACGCGGCGCAGACCGTCAAGCAGGAGGGCCAGTCGGCCGCGCAGGACGTGCAGGGCCAGGCCCAGCAGTCCCGCGAGTCCGTGCAGAGCCAGGCCTCCAGCAGCAGCTGAGGAAGGACCCCTCTGCCCCACCGCTCGCACGCTCGCGGCGGGACCCCGCAGAGGGGCCGTTCCCGCACCTCACCAGCGCAGCGCCCCGCCGGGTCCGTCCCGGCGGGGCGCTGCCGCGTCTCCCCTCGCCGGGTGACCCGGTCCGGCCCCCGCTGCAGCCGCGCCCGGCCGCGGCCGACGCTGCCGGTGTGACGGACGCCGAGGTCGCGGAGCTGCGCGCGCAGGTCGCCGCGCTGCAGGCCGAGCGGGCCACGCTCACCGCGCTGGTCGACGCCCGCGGCGAGGACCTCGCCGTCGCCGCCCGCGTGCTGCGCGCCCGCGCCGCCACGATGACCAGCGTCGTCGACGCGATCACCGAGCAGTCCGTCGTCGGCACCGACCGCGACGGCGTCGTCCGCGTGTGGAACCCCGGCGCCGAGCGGCTGCTCGGGCTCCCCCGCGCCGACGTCGTCCGCCGTCGCCGGATCACCGACTTCCACGACCCCGCCGAGCTGGCCGGCCGCGGCCTGGACGCGCTGGTGTCCGTCGCCTCCGCGCGCGGCAGCGACGTCCGGGACTGGACGTACGTGGCCGCCGACGGCACCCGGCGCACCGTCTCGGTGGCGGTCACCCCCCGCGCCGACGACGACGGCGGCCCCGCCGGCTGGACCTTCGTCGGCACCGACACGACCGAGGCGCGCGCGGCCGAGCGGCTCAAGGACCAGTTCGTCGCCCTGGTCAGCCACGAGCTGCGCACCCCGCTGTCGTCGGTGCTCGGCTACCTGGAGCTGGTGCTCGACGACCCGGCGCTGGGCGCCGGCCACCGCCGGTACCTGACCACCGTCCAGCGCAACGCCTCCCGCCTCGAGCGGCTCGTCGGCGACCTGCTGTTCACCGCGCAGGTGGAGGCCGGCCGGTTCGCGCTGACGCCGGGCGAGGTCGACCTGGCCGCGCTCGTGCGCGCCGCCGGGGAGTCGGCACGGGTCACCGCGGACGCCGCCGGGGTGGCGCTGGCGGTGACCGCGCCCTCCGCGGGGCCGGTCGTGCCCGGCGACGCGCTGCGGCTGGGCCAGGCGGTCGACAACCTGCTGTCCAACGCCGTGAAGTTCACGCCCCGCGGCGGGCGGGTCGAGCTGGGCCTCGGCACCGCCGACGACGGCGAGGTGCGCATCGAGGTCCGCGACACGGGCGTCGGCATCCCCGGCGCGGAGCGGGCGGCCCTGGGCACCCGCTTCACCCGCGCCACCACCGCCGTGCGGGCCGGCGTGCCGGGCGTGGGGCTCGGCCTGTCGATCACGCACGCCATCGCGGCGGCGCACGGCGGGCGGCTGGAGCTCGCCGGCACCGAGGGCCGCGGCACCACCGCGACCCTGGTGCTGCCGCGCTGAGCACACCGGTCGCGCGCGGATCGCGCGGGGGTCCCGCGGACCGGCTGCGCGGCCGGTGGCAGGCTTCCCCGTCGTGAGCACGCAGGACGGTGACACGGTGCGGACGACCCCGGGCCCGGGCGGCGAGCTGCCGGCCCGGCTGCTGGCCTTCCTCGCCGGGTCCGCCGCGGCGCCCGCCGCCCCGCAGTCCCCCGCGGCCGACCCGGTCCTGGTGCGGCGGCTGCGCGCCCGGGCCACCTGCTGCGCCGGCAGCCGGGTCCCCGAGCCCCGGCGTGGTCAGGCCACCAGCCGGTAGCCCACCCCGCGGACGGTGCGGATCTGCGCCGCCCGCAGCCCCGCGGCGGTCAGCTTGCGGCGCAGGTTGGACATGTGCGCCTCCACCAGGCGCAGGCTGCCGGCCCAGTCGGTGCGCCACACCTCGCGCAGCAGCGTCTCGCGCTGCAGCACCCGGCCCGGCCGCGACGCGAGCGCGGCGAGCAGGTCGAACTCGGTGCGGGTCAGGTCGACCACGACGCCGTCGACGCGCACCTCGCGGGTGTCCTCGTCGACCTCGAGGTCGGCCAGCCGGACGACGGCGTCGTCGGGCTCCGGCACGGCGACGACCGTGCGCGGGCGGCGCAGCATCGCCTGCACCCGCGCGACCAGCTCCCGCGGGGAGAACGGCTTGGCCATGTACCCGTCGGCGCCGACGGCGAGGCCGACGAGCAGGTCGACCTCCTCGGCGCGGGCGGTGAGCATGAGGACGTAGCAGCCGCTCTCGGCGCGCAGCTGCCGGCACACCTCGGTGCCGTCGCCGTCGGGCAGCCCGAGGTCGAGGACGACGAGGTCGGGCGCCGACCGGCGCACCTCGGCCAGGCACTCCGCGCCCGAGCCGACGGCGCGGACGTCGAGCCCGGCCCGCTCCAGCACCGTGGCCACCAGCTCGCGGATCTCCTCGGTGTCCTCCACGACGAGCACCGACTGCGCGCCCACCGCACCTCCCCGGCCCGCGGGCGGCGGTCCCGCCCGTCTCCTGGAGGGCATCGGCGCCCCGCGCCGCGGCGTGCAGCCGGGCGCGGGGCGGCCTCCCCCTCGCGAGGGGCCCTCCTCAGACGAAGGCGCTCATCCCGGTCAGCGCCCGCCCGACGATCAGGCTGTTGATCTCCCGGGTGCCCTCGTAGGAGTAGAGGGCCTCGGCGTCGGCGAAGTACCGCACGACGTCGTTCTCCAGCAGGATCCCGTTGCCGCCGAACAGCTCGCGGGCCAGCGCCACCGTCTCGCGGGCGCGGCCGGTGACGAACGCCTTGGCCAGCGCGGCCTGCTCGTCCCGGAAGACGCCCTCCTCCTGCAGCTGCGACACCCGCACCGCCATGCCGAGGCTCGCGGTCACGTTGCCGGCCATCCGGGCGAGCAGGTCCTGGATCAGCTGGAAGCCGCCGATCGGGCGGCCGAACTGCTCGCGCTCCTTCGCGTAGGCGACCGCCGCCTCGAAGGCGCCCATCTGGCAGCCGACCGCGGACCACGCGACGCCGCCGCGGGTCAGCTTGAGCACCCGGTTGACGTCCGTGAAGGAGTTGCCGTGCTCGAGCTTGTTCCCCGCCGGCACGCGGCAGCCGTCGAAGACGATGTCGGCGTTCTGCACGGTGCGCAGGGCGTACTTGCCCTCCATCTTCGTGGGCGTGAACCCGGGCGTGCCCTTCTCGACGACGAAGGTCTTGACCGCGTCGTCGGCGACGTCGCGGGCGAACACCACGACGACGTCGGCGATGGTGCCGTTGCCGATCCACCGCTTGGCGCCGTCGATGACCCACTCGTCGCCGTCGCGGCGGGCGGTGGTCTCCAGGCCGCGGGCGACGTCGGAGCCGCCGTGCGGCTCGGTGAGCGCGAACGCGCCGACCTTGTCCAGCGCGACCATGTCCGGCACCCACCGGGCGCGCTGCTCGTCGGAGCCCAGCAGCACGATCGAGCCCATCGACAGGCCGTTGTGCACGCCGAGGAACGTGGCCATCGACGGGTCGACCCGCGCGGCCTCCAGCGCGATGAACCCGGTGAACAGCCGGGAGGCGCGCGGCCGGTGCTCCAGGTCGTAGCTGCGCCCGACCATGCCCTCCTCGGCGAAGCGCGGCACCAGGTCCATCGGGAACTCCGCCGCGGCCCAGGCGTCGTTGACCCGGGGCCGGACCTCCTCGGCCAGGAAGCGCCGGATGCCCGCCAGCTCCTTGCGCTCGTCGTCGTCCAGCAGCGTCTCGTAGCCGTAGAGGTCGCCGGGCAGCTCGTCGGTCATCGCAGGGTCCTCCGTCGGTGGGTGGCCCCTCCCCTACCCGGGACGGCGCACCTCGACCGCGGCGGTCGGGAACGGCGCGGTGGCCGCCTCCGCGGCCGCGGTCACCGCGAACCCGCGCTCCCCCGCCACCCGCGCCACGGCCGCCCGCACCCGGTCCCGGTCGTCCGGGCGCATGACCGAGAACCCGAGGACCACGCGGCCGCCGGGGTCGAGCACCCGCGCGACGACGTCCCACTCCGGCGCCGGGGGCGTCCAGAACGCCCGGACGTCGACGGCGACGACGGCGTCGAAGCGCTCGCCGGCCAGGTCGGCGTCGAGCAGCGGCGCGGCGAGGACCCGCACCCGGCCGGCGTCGACCGCCTCCCGGTTGCGGCGGGCGGCCGCGGCGGCCATCCGCGCCGACCGGTCCACCGCGACCACCCGCCCGTCGCCGACCGCGGCCGCGAGCTCCGTGACCAGCACGCCGGCGCCGCAGCCGACCTCGAGCACCCGCTCCCCCGGCGCCGCCGCGACGACGCCGGCGACGAACGCCAGCCGGTCGGAGGCGGCGCGGGCGGTCACCCGTGCGCCCTCTCAGACGTGGGCCTGGCCGGTGGAGGCGCTGGTGCCGCCGTCGACGGCCAGCACCGCGCCGGTGACGTACCGCGCACCCTCGGAGGCGAGGAACAGCACCGACGGCGCGATGTCCTCCGGCTCCCCGGGCCGTCCCAGGGCGATGCGGTTGCGGAAGGGCGCGAGCGACTCGTCGTCGCGGGGGGCGTCGGCGTTGAGCTCGGTGAACGTGAACGCGGGGGCGACGGCGTTGAGCCGCACGCCGCGCGGGCCCCAGTCGAGCGCCAGCGACCGCACGAAGTTGGTCACCGCCGCCTTGGTGGCGTTGTAGCCGGCCTGCCCCCAGTCGCCGCGCAGCCCCGACACCGAGGAGACGGCGACCAGGTTGCCGCCGGACTCCGCCAGCCGCGGCAGCGCGGCCTTGGCGAGGTGGAAGAACGCGTCGACGTTGGTGGCGCGCATCTGCTCCCACGCCTCGTCGGCGAGGTCGGTGACCTCCCCGCTCTCGTAGCCGGCCGCGTTGCTGACCACGACGTCGAGCCGGCCGAACCGGTCGACGACGTCGGCGACCAGCCGCCGCACCTGGGCCGGGTCGGAGACGTCCGCGGGCAGCGCCGCGCCGCGCTCGGCGGGCACGCCCTCGAGGGCGGACTCGAGCCGGTCCCGCCGGCGGCCGGTGATCGCGACGGTGGCGCCGGCGTCGAGGAAGGCCCGGGTGATCGCCAGGCCGATGCCGGTCCCGCCGCCGGTGACGAGGACGACGGAGCCGGTGAAGTCGAAGGTCGCAGAACCGCTCATGCCCTGCTCCTCCCCCGCGGCGCCCGCGCGGAACCGTGGCTCAGGCCAGCGCGGCGGTGAGGACCGCCACCAGCCGGGCGACCTCCCCCGGGTCCGGCGCGTGGTCGGGGTTGACCTCCGTGAGGCACAGGCCGCGGAAGCCGTCCTCGGCGCACAGCCGGCGCAGCACCGCGGCGACGACCTCGAGCGGCAGCCCCCGCCCGTGGTCCGGCACGTCGGCCAGCGGCAGGTCGAGGAACTCGACGACGTCGACGTCGAGGTGCACGAGGAAGCCGTCGGGCCCGTCCACCGCCGCGGCGGCCCCCGCGGCGGCGCCGTCGGGGTCGGCCGCCACCTCGTCGGCCGGGACGGCGGCGAGGCCGATCCGGCGCGCCGTCGTCGCGTCCGGCTCGGCGTCCCGGGCGCCCACCGCCACGACGTCGTCCACCGCCAGCAGCGGCCGGACCGGGCCGACCGCGAGCAGGTCGGGATCGCACCCGGGCAGCGCCAGCACGTGGGCCAGCGCCATCGAGTCCGCGACGCCGGTCGGGTTGTCGGCCGGCGTGCGCAGGTCGACCCCGCCGTCGAGGTACACCAGCCCCGGGGACCGGCCGGTGGCGCGGGCACCGGCGACCAGCCCCACCGTCGTCGTGCACTCGCCGCCGACCACGACCGGCGTCCGGCCGGCGTCCAGCGTCGTGGCGACCGCGTCCCGCACCGCGGCCAGGCCGGCGACGACGCGGGCGGCGTCGCGCACCCGCCCCGCCGGGGCCGGGCCGGCGGCCCACCGGACCGGCGGGAACAGCTCCCGGACGGCGACCTCCCGGGCCCGTCCGAGCTCTCCGGCCAGGCCCGCCGCGGTGAGGGCCGCCCAGGCGCGCTCCTGCCCGGGCCAGTGCGCCGCGGCGCTGGAGGGGGCGGCCAGCAGGTCGAGCGGGCGGCGCGGGCTCATGGCGGTGTCCTACCGCCGGGTGCCGACAGGGTGCGCCGGTTTGACACCGTGACACCGATCGGTGTCACATGGAGGACGTGTCCGGCACGAGCGTCCTGGCGACCGACGGGCTGAGCCTGATCGCCACCGCCGGGTTCTCCGTGCCGGCGGCGGTCCTGGTCGCGGTCGTCGTCGCCGTGGTGGTGCGCGACCGGCGGCTGGCCGCCCGCGAGCGCGACGGGCTCGACGGCTCCCACGAGCCCATCGACGAGCCGTCGGCCGGCCGCGACGGGTAGGCGACCCGGCTCACTCCTCGGCGAGCGCGCCGAGCTCGGCCTCGACCGCGGCGCCGACCGCGGCGGCCATCTCGGTGCGGAAGCTCGCCAGCAGCGCCTGCGCGGCGGCCGGCTGCAGCCGGTCCACCACGGCCCGCACCCGGGCGAGCTGGTCCGGCGGCGAGCCCTCCGCGAACAGCGCGCGCCACCCGGTCTCGACGTACATGCCGACGTAGGTGGCCGCGATCTCCCGCACCAGCTCGATGACCCGGGCCTGGGCGGCGATGAGCGCCGACGGCGGCACGCCGAGCCGGACGACCTGCAGGCCCGCGGTCAGCAGCGGCGGGTCGGTGACCCGCAGCCGGCCGTCGTCGAGCCGCTCGACCAGGCCGAGCCGGACCATCTCGTCGACGGTGGCCGGGTCCACCGGCACGCCCGCCCGGGCGGCGAGCTCCTCGGCGGTGGTCTCCTCCGGCTCCGGCGGCAGCCAGGGCGCGAGCAGCGCGCGGTGCAGCGCGAGGGTGGCCGAGCCGCCGACGGCGGGGGCGGTGGCCAGCGTCCGCTCGATGACGGCGAGGGAGTAGCCCTCGGCGAGCATCTCGCGCACCAGCAGCAGCCGGGCGACGTGCTCGGGGCCGTAGTAGCCGGTGCGCCCCACCAGCCGGGGCGGGGGCAGCAGCCCGCGGGCCGCGTACGCCCGCACGTTGCGCACGGTGATGCCCACCCGCGCGGCGAGCTCGTCGACCGTCATCTCCCGCTCGCCGTCGTGCTCGGCAGCCCGCTCCTCAGCCTCCATCAGGACCCGATCGTAACGGTGTAGGTGATGTGCCACTTTGCCATGTGACGTCGATCAGTGTTCTATAGCGGCGTGACGTCCCTGGGACCAGTGCTGCTCGCCGTGGAGGACCGTCCCGCCGGCGGTGCCGCCGTCGGCGAGGTCGTGCTCGCCTCCGCCATCGGGTTCGCCCTCACCGCCGTCCTGCTCGGCCTGGTGTGGGCCCACCGCACCCGCCGGACGACGGTGCTCGCCCGCGCCGGGAGCGCCCTCGGCCGGGCCACCCACGTCCCCGGCTGGGTCGCCCTCCCGACCGTGCTGACGACGGCGTCGCTGCTGGTCGCGCTGCTCGGGATGATGTGGGACATCGCGCTGCACGTCGGCGTCGGCCGCGACGAGGGCCCGCTGGCCAACCCCGCGCACTACCTCATCCTGTTCGGCCTGTTCGGGGTCTTCGCCGGTGGCGTGCTGGCCTGCTCCATGCCGCTGGACGAGCGCCCCGGCCCGGCCGCCGTCCGGTTCGTCCGCGGCTGGGACGTCCCGGTCGGCGGCGTGCTGCTCACCGCCGCGGGCTTCTACGCCCTGCTCGGCTTCCCCCTCGACGACGTCTGGCACCGCCTGTTCGGCCAGGACGTCACGCTGTGGGGCCCCACCCACCTCATGCTCATCGGCGGCGCCGGCCTGTCGATCGTCGGGCTGCTGGTGCTGGAGACGGAGGGCCACGGCGACCGGGTGCACGGCGACCGGGTGCACGGCGACCGGGTGCACGGTGGCCGGGTGCACGGTGGCCGGGTGCACGGCGGCCGCGAGGGGGGCGACCGCGCCCGGTTCCTCCGCCGGGCCTCGGCCATGGGCGGCCTGCTGCTGGGCCTGTCGGTGTTCCAGGGCGAGTTCGACTTCGACGTCCCGCAGTTCCGCCTGGTGCTCGAGCCGTTCATGATCGCCGGCGCCGCGGGGGCCGCGCTGGTCGCCGCCCGGCTCTGGATGGGCCGGGGCGGGGCGCTGGCCGCCGCCGGGTTCTTCCTCGTCGTCCGCGGCACGATCGCCGTCGTCGTCGGCCCGGTCCTCGGCGAGATCACGCCGCAGTTCCCGCTCTACCTCGGCTCCGCGCTGCTGGTGGAACTGCTCGCGCTGGCCTGGCCGCTCGCCCGCCGCCCGCTGGCCTTCGGCGCCGTCGCCGGCGTGCTGGTCGGGACCGTCGGCACGGCGGTCGAGGGCCTGTGGACCCGGGTCACCCAGGTGCTCGAGTGGAACGGCGACGTCCTGGTCGAGGGCACCCTCATGGCCGTCGTCGGGGGCGTCGCGGGCGGGCTGATCGGCGCGCTGCTCGCGCTCGGCCTGCGCCGCCGGCTGCCGCGCCCCGCCGTGGCGCGCGGCGTGCTCGTCCTGGGCCTGCTGGCCCTCGCCGGCGGCGTGGCCAACGGGCTGGTCGCGACCGTGCCCGGCGACCTCGAGGCCACCCTCGCGATCGAGGACGTCACCACCGACCCGCGGACGGCGCACGTCACCGTGCGGCTGGACCCCGCCGACGCCCTCGACGACCCGGCGTGGGTGCAGATCACCGCGTGGCAGGGCCAGGGGCTGGTCGTCACCGACCTCGAGCGCACCGGGCCGGGTGAGTACCGGACCACCGAGCCGGTGCCGGTGCACGACGACTGGAAGACGATGCTGCGCATCCACGACGGCCGCGTGCTCACCGCGGTGCCGGTCTACCTGCCCGAGGACCCGGCCATCCCGGCCGGCGAGATCGCCGCCACCGACGGGGTCACCCGCGCGGCGGTCCCGGAGGTCGACCTGCTGCAGCGGGAGCTGAAGGACGCCGGCGGCGGGCTGTGGACCGTGGCCAACCTCGTGGTCCTGGCCTGCACGATCGCGATCGTCGCGGCCATCTCCTGGGGCGTGGCCCGCTGCTCGCGCCGCGGCAGCGCCGGCGAGCGGTCCCCCGACCGGCCGGTGGGCAGCACGGCCCCGGCGCCGAGCGGGGCCGGCCGGTGACCCGCCGCCTGGCCCTGGCCGCTCTCGCGGTCGTGGCCCTGAGCGGCTGTGCCGGGACCGCACCGTCCGACGCGGGCGCGCCGTCGGCGACGGCGGCTCCGTCCTCGGCCCCGCCCCCGGCCCCGTCCTCGGCCGCACCCACCCCGGCCGGCCGCGCGCTCGCGGTGCAGGTCGCCGGCGGGCGGGCCACCGGCGACACCGGCCGCGTCCCCGTCCCCCTCGGGGAGCAGGTGACCCTCACCGTGACCGGTGACGCCGCCGACGAGGTGCACGTGCACGGCTACGACCTGGAGGCCGCGCTCGCCCCGGGCACGCCCGCGACGGTGCGGTTCACCGCGGACATCCCCGGGGTGTTCGAGGTGGAGCTGCACGGGACGGGCACGGTGCTGCTGTCGCTGCAGGTCGGGTGACCGTCCTCGCGCACGGCGTCGGGTCGCGCACCGACCTGCCGCTCCCCCTCGGCCTGGCGCTCTACGGCGCGGGCGCGGCGATCCTGGTCAGCTTCACCGTCCTACTGCTGTTCTGGCGCCGGCCGAGGCTCGGCGACGCCGCCTCCGGGCACCCGCTGCCGGCCTGGGTGCAGCGCGCCGCGGACAGCGCTCCGCTGCGCCGGGGCCTGCAGGCGGTCGCGCTCGCCGTCGCCGTGCTCGTCCTGGCGGTGGCGCTGGCCGGCCCCGACGACACGGCGGACAACCTCGCGCCCTGGGTCCTCTACGTGACCTTCTGGGTGGGGCTGGTGCCGGTGAGCCTGCTGCTCGGGCCGGTGTGGCGGGTGCTCAACCCGCTGCGGCTGCTCGCCCGCGGCCTGCGGGTGCTCACGGGACCGCCGCGCGGCGCCGACCGGCTGCCGGCGCTGGGGCTGTGGCCGGCGGCCGGCTCGCTGCTGGCCTTCGTCTGGCTGGAGCTGGTGTACCCGGGCCGGTCGGAGCCGGTCGCGGTCGCGGTCTTCCTCGCCGCCCACGCGGTCGTGCACCTGGCCGCGGCGGCCTGGTTCGGCGAGGGGTGGTTCGCCCGCGGCGACGGCTTCGAGGTGTACTCGGCCGTCCTCGGCCGGCTGTCGGTCGTCGGCCGGCGCGACGACGGCGTGGTCGTCGTCCGCTCGCCGCTGACCAACGCGATGGCCGGCCCGGACTCCCCGGGACTGGCCGCCGTCGTGGTGGTGCTGCTCGGCTCCACCGGCTTCGACGGGCTCTCCCGCACCGCGTGGTGGCAGACCGGCCCGGGGGCGGCCGGCGACACCGCCTCGGGCACCGTCGGACTGGTCGCGTGCACCGCGCTGGTCGCGGTCCTGTACCTGCTGGGCACCCGGCTCTCGGGCCGCCTCGGCCGCCTCCCGCTGGGCCCGCAGCCCCGGCTGTACGCGGCGTCGGTGGTGCCGATCGCGGTCGGCTACACCGTGGCGCACTACTTCTCGCTGCTCGCCCTCGACGGGCAGACGACGTGGATCCTCGCCAGCGACCCGTTCGGAACCGGCGCCGACCTGTTCGGCACGGCGGCCGACGTGGTGGACCTGCGCGCGGTGAGCCCCGACGTCATCGCCTGGGTGCAGGTCGGCGCGGTGGTGCTGGGCCACGTCGTCGGCGTGCTGCTGGCCCACGAGAAGGTGCTGCGCGTGGCGCCGCGGGCCCCGGCGTCGGACCAGCTGCCGCTGGTGCTGGTGATGGTGCTGTTCACCGTCGCGGGCCTGGGCCTGCTGTTCGGCTTCTGACCCGCCCGCGCTCAGCCGCGCTGGCGGCGCCGGCGGCCGGCGAAGGCCCGCTTCACCCGGCGCCAGCGGTTCGGGGTGTGCTCGGCGTCGAGCAGCTCGGTCTCGGCGAGCAGCCGCTCCACCGGGTCGAGCTCCGGCGCCTCGAAGGCGACCAGCGAGCGCCCGGCCGGCCGCATCAGCGCGTCGACGGCGCGGACCAGCGACCCGCCGTGCTCCTCCACCGCGGCCGCGACCTCCTCCGGCGCGACCCCGAGGTGCTCCCCGAGCAGGCGGTGGCGCATGCCCAGGACCGCCGCGGCCAGCTCGTCGTGGCGCGGGTCGCCGGTGCGGGCCTCGATCGACAGGTCGCACTCGGTGTCCAGGCCCATCGAGCGGTTGTTGAGGTTGGCCGAGCCGATCCGCAGCAGCCGGTCGTCGAGGCAGGTCACCTTGGCGTGCACGTAGATCGGCCGGCGCTCCTCGGTGACCGGCACGAGCAGCCGGAACCGGTCGTACCGGTCGGCGCGGGTGACCAGGTCGAACAGCTTCACCCGGGCGGTGTCCATGGCCTTGCTCTCCAGCCAGCCGTCGGCCGACCGCGGCAGGACGACGACGAACTCCGGCCCGTCGGGCTCCTGCAGCCGCTCGGCGATCGCCTCGGCGACCCGGCGGTTGGCGAAGTACTGCGTCTCGACGTAGACGGTGCGCCGGGCGGCCGCGACCACGGCCAGCCACAGCAGCTCGATCTCGTGCACCAGCTCGGCGCCGCCGTACTCGGGGCGGGTGCGCGAGACCGCGACGTCGACGTCGGTGAGGAAGGTCTCGACCTCCTCGGGCCAGCAGGCCTCGACGTCGGTCACCGGCTCCAGGTGCTCCCCGGTGCCGCTCTCCCAGCGCTCGCGGGCGAGGTCGCCGATCGCGCGGGCGGCCGGGCCGGAGACCAGGCTGGTGACGTCGTGCCAGGGCCCGCGCAGGCGGGTGGTGTGCGGCCGGTGCCGCAGCGGGTGGCGGTCGCGGTGCTCGGAGGTGTCCCAGCGGTCGGCGGTGACGTCGATGCCGCCGGCGAAGGCCAGGCAGTCGTCGATGACGACGATCTTCTGGTGGTGCGCACCGCCGAGCGGGTGGTGCGTGTCGACGGTGAACCGCAGCCGGTCGGGGGTGCGCCGGTCGAGCAGCACGATGGGGGCCATGCGGCGGGTGAGCGCCACCACCATGCCGAGGTCCCACTGCAGGACGCCGATCTCCAGCCGCGGGTTGGCGCGGACGGCGTGCTCGAGCACGCGGCCCAGGCGGTCGTCGCGGGCGCGGCCGGGCGTGCGCGGGTCCATCCGGATGCGCGGGTCGAAGTCCCAGCCGATGAACAGCACCCGGCGCTCGGCGCGCAGCACCGCGCGCTTGAGGGTGGCGAAGTAGTCGGCGGCGTCGACGAAGACGGCGTGGCGGTCGGCGCGCTCGATCCGCCAGCAGGTCTCCCCGGGGACGAGCAGCGTGTCGTCGGACGGGGCGGGGACCGGAGCGGTCCGGGCGGCCGGGAGGGAGGGGATGCGTGCGGTCGTCCCGGCGGCGTCGGCGCTCTCGATCACCCCGGCAGTCTGCCGACCTGCGCAAGCGGCCGCGCCGCACCCTCCCCCGTCCGGGGTGGGGTCAGCCGTGCGCCCGGTCGACCACGCGGAACCGGTCGCGCTCGGGGTCGGCGAGGACGACGGGGTCGGGATCGTCGGGGTGGGCGTCCCGTCCACGCGCTCGGCGCCGAGGCCCACCAGCCGCTGCACCTCGGCGGTCTGCTCGGCGGCGGCGCACGCCCACATCGTCGCCGCGGGACGCAGCGGACGGTGCCGCGGCGCACGCCGGTGCGTCACGCTGTCCGCCGTGGAGCCCCGGGGGGACGGCGGAGCGCCCCCCGCCGGCGAGGTCGACCGGACCCGGCACCTCGCCCGGCGGGCCGAGGCCGTGCGGCGCCGTGCCGAGGACCTCCTGCTCCGCAAGGAGGCACTGGCCGACGCGCTCGCCCGGACCTCCCGCACCATCGCCGACACCGAGACGCGGCTCGCCGAGACCCTCGACCAGCTCGCCGAGACCCGCCCGGAGGACGGCGAGCGGCTCCGCCGCGAGGCCCGCGAGGCCCGCGAGTTCGCGTCGCGGGAGCGCGACCGCGCCGCCGAGCGCGGGGCGGACCGGCCGTCCTGAGACCCGACGACGGGCACGGACGGTCGCGCGACGACCCGGACGGGTTCGGAACGCCGGCGACGGGGCACTGCTGCCGGGACATCCCCGGACCGGAACGAGCCCATGGACCTGGAGCCCTGGCCGCGGCGGCCGTGTCCCGAGACCACGGGACCCCGCTACGAGTGCGAGATCTCCCACGCCGCGGACCTGCGCACCGTACGGGCGCAGCTGCGGGTCTGGGCGGCGGGCGGGGCCGAGGGGTCCGACGCGGACGGAGCGGTCGTCGACGACCTCGTGGTGGCCGTCGACGAACTGGCGTCCAACGGCCTCCGGCACGGCCGCGCACCCGTGCGGGTCCTCGCCGTCCGCACGGGGCGGGGAGTGCTGCTCGACGTCAGTGACGGCGATCCGCGCACCGCACCCGAGCCCGCGGCCGACCGGGATCCCGCCTTCGGCGGCATGGGCCTGCGCATGGTCGCCCACCTCAGCGTCGACCGCGGGTGGACCGTCGCCGACGACCGCAAGCACGTCTGGGCCCGCTTCGGCGCCGGGTGAGGTCCGCGCCCGCGGTCAGGCGTCCGGGCGGCGGGGCGACCGCGCCGACGAGGCGCGGCCGGCGTCGGCGCCGTGCGCGCTGTCCCGCCGGCGCGGGGGACCTCCGTACCAGTCCAGGCACACCACCGTGGCGTCGTCGCGGAGGTCGCCGCCGGTCGCGCGCAGGACCGCGGCCCCCAGTTCCTGGACGACCTGCCGGGGGTGGAGGTCCGCGGTGTCGCGGAGGGCCGCCGCGACGTCCAGGACGGCGGCGTTGCGCTCCTGCATCCCGTCGGTGAGGAGGACCACGCGGTCCCCCGGTACCAGCCGGAGCTCCTGGGGCCGGAAGGACGCGCGGGGCACGACACCGAACGGCGGCTCGACGTCCAGGCCGATCTCCTGCACCCTGCGGTCCCGCAGCCGCAGCGGCAGCGGGTGACCGGCGTTCACGACCACGGCCGTCCCGGACGACAGGTCCACGCGCAGGAGCTGCCCGGTGACGAACTGCCCGGCCGCGGCGTCGTCGGCGAGGGCGTCGTTGGCGTAGCGGGCCTGCCCGGCGAGGTCCAGGCCCTTCCGGCGGGCGTTGCGCAGGGCGCCCACGAGCAGCGTGGCCAGCAGGGCGGCCCGGACCTCGTGACCGACGGCGTCGGTGACGGACACGTGCAGCGAGTCCTGGTTGAGGGTGTAGTCGAAGGTGTCCCCGCCCACCGAGGCGGCCGGCTCGAGCCAGCCGGCGAGGGTGAACTGCCCGGCCTCGCAGGTGTAGGACGCCGGGAGCAGCCGGCGCTGGATCTCCGCGGCCAGGGAGAACGGGGTCGTGCGCTGACCCCACTCGAACACGTCGGTGTACCGGCGGGCGGCGATGACCACGTAGGCCAGGGCGTGCGCGGCGGCGGCGACGTCGGCGACCACCGCCGGGTCCGGGTGCGCCGGCAGGACCAGCTCCAGCAGCCCGATCGCGTCCCCCCGGTCGCTGACCGGGGCGACCACCAGGGCCCCGTCGTCGAGCGGTCGCACGTCGACCTCCTGGGTCCGCAGCACGCGGTCGTAGACGGTGCCGGACAGCGGCAGGGTCTCCGCGTGCGCGCCCGCCTGCGAGCGACCGCCCTCGGCTCCGGCGATCCCCGTGGTGAGACGCACGACGGCGCGGCCGCTGAAGTCGGCGATGAGGAAGGTCAGGTCCCGCGCCCCGAGCATCTCCGCGAGCGCCTCCGCCGCGGCCTGCAGGGCCCCGATCGGCGCCGTCCCCTCGACCCGCTCGAGCAGGACGCCGACGTCGAGGCCGGAGACCGGCCGCATCGACATGGGGCAACTCTAGGGAGGAGTCCCCGGCTGCCGTGCGGCCGCGCCGACCCCGTACGACGACGAGGGTCCGACCTGTGTCGCCGCAGGTCCGACCCAGCTGCAACCACGACTGCGACCACGTCGGCGGACCCGCGCCCGGCTGAGGCCCTGCCGTCTCCCGACGTCACCGAGGCGGTTCGAGGACGCCCGACGACGTCCGAGACCGCCACTGTGCCGGCCAGGCAGTCGGATAGGGTCACCTCCAGCGCCCGGCGTCGGGCGTCGATGTTGCGTCAGGCAGCGGCGTAGCCCAGATGCGGAGCCCACCGTGGGGTTCGCCGCCGAGGTCGTGCCCCGGTATCGATCAGACCGGAGGCCTGCGGTGGCCCACAGCGGGAAGCAACGGTCCACGAGAGCAGCGGAGGCCCTGGAGCACCTGGGCCAGAGGTCCTTGCAGGAACTCTCCATGGAGAGCCTGCTGCAGTCGATGGCGGACCTCACCAAGAGGGTCATGCCCGGTGACCCGGAGGCATCGGTCACGCTGCTGATCGGGGACGAGCCGCGAACGGTCGTCGACACCGGGCCACTGGCCCTCGGCCTCGACGAGGCCCAGTACCGCCGCGGGGACGGGCCGTGCCTGCACACCGCCCACGACGGCGTCCTGGTCGAGATCAGCGACACCCGCGTGGACAGCCGGTGGCCCGACTACGGCCGCTACGTCGCCGAGCACGGCGTCCTCAGTCTGCTGGCCGTGCCCCTGGTCCTCGCCGGGGAGGAGCAGGTCGCGGGATCGCTGAACGTCTACGCCCGGAGGCCGGAGGCCTTCGACGAGGCCAGCCGAGCGGTGGCCACCGGGTTCGCCCCCTACGCGGCGGTCGCCGCCGGAACCGTCCAGGCGTACCGCAGGGCCCGGCAGACGGCCGACGACCTCCGGATCGCGCTCGAGTCCCGAGCGGTCATCGAGCAGGCCAAGGGCATCCTGATCGAGCGCCACAGGCTGACCCCCGATCAGGCCTTCGAAGCCCTCGCCACGGTGTCCATGAGGAGGAACGTCAAGGTCCGCGAGATCGCCGAGCGCCTCGTCCTCACCGGCGAACTGCCGCTCGTCCCAGCCCGGCCCCCACGATCCACTGGGCAGGCGGTGCACTGGCGAGACGCATAGCGTCTGCTTGCACCCCGAGCAGCCGCGGCGGCCACCCGGGGGGCGTGCCGCGGTCAGGCCCCGCCACTCCAGACCCGGGGTGGCGGGGCCGCCCTCCGCACACCCGAGGCGCCGGCGCGGTGGCCTGCCTCCGACGCGAGCGACGGGACCGGCCGACGGACGATGCAGCTGCGCCCGTTTCGCCGACTCACGCGCCGAAGACGGCCGGCGACTTCGCCGACGGGGAACGGACCAGGTGGATCAGACCGGACGCCGCAGCTCCGACCCTCCTGACGGAGCGCCACCGGCCGGCTCGCCTGCACGCGTCTCGCACGCCTTCACGAGCACGGCGACGCACACGGTCCTGCTCCCCCGGGGGTTCCGCCTGTCCGCGAGCGGCACCTCCGAGCCCGACCTGCCGGGGACACGTCCGGGACGTCGTCGAGCCGGCTAGGCCTCGCTGCTCGGGTGCGGCTCGCACCGTCGACGACGGCCTGGGCGATGTCGCGGAGCTTGCGGTTGGACCGCCGCGAGGCGGTCGCGAGCAACTGGAAGGCCTCGGCCGCGTTGCAGCGTCGCTGGCTCATCAGGATGCCCTTGGCCTGTTCGATGACAGCGCGCGTCTGCATCGCCCGGTCCAGGTTCTCGGCGAGCTCGCGGGTGCTCTCGTAGAGGTGCATGTTGTGCACCGCCACGGCGACGTAGGAGGCGAACGCTCGAGCGACGTCTCTGGCCTCGTCGTCGAACGCGGCAGCCTCGACCGCGTAGAGGTCCAGTGCACCGTGGACGGTCTGTCGTACCGGTACGGGGACCGACATGGAGCTCAGGGAGCCGCGTTCGACGCACACCTGGGCGTAGTCCGGCCAGCGCCTCTCCTCGCGCGCGTCGGTGATCGCGCGGATCTCCTCACCGACCGCCGCCTCCAGGCAGGGACCGTAGCCGCGACCGTACTGCGACTCGTCGAGGTCGAGCGCCAGCTTGCCGGTGAAGGCGGCGGTGGTGGCCTTGTCGTTCTCCACCAGGCTGACCGAGGCCTCCGCGACGCCGGGGATGACCTGCTTGGCCAGGTCGGCGATCCTCTGCAGCATCGCGTCCAGGGAGGTGTCGCTGAAGGACAGCTGCCCGAGTTCGGCGAAGGCGTCGTGGACGTCCAGAGGCTCGGACGGCCGCTGATCGTCGTCGGGGCTCATCGCGGTCCGCTCCGTCAGGTCCGGCTGGTCGACGGAGGTCCTCGACCCCGGAGTGAGTCGCCCGTGACGGGTGGCCCGTGATCCGCTAGGCCACCTGCATGACCTGTCAGGGGCCGCTGATGCGGCGCCGCTGGCAACGTACTCGCCCGTCGGGGTCCCGTCCCCGAGCGGATGGGGCGTTGCCGCCGGCGTCGGAGGACGACGACCTGCTCGACGACACCCTCACCGTCCGGCACGCCGTGCACCGCGTCCGGGGCGGCGGGCTCGTCCACCAGGAGCCCAGGAGCGGGCACGCCCGAACGGCCGGCCGATCGACGCGAGGACGGACCACGACGCCTGGACGAAGCACGTCGTGCCGGCACCGGCCCGTGAGGCCGCCGACCGCACGGGCGCCGCGCTGCTCGTGGAATCAAACGGCGACCACGACTGCGACCAGAGACGACTCAGGCCGTCCTCCCGAGGGAGGACGGCCTGGTCACACGGGTGGAGCTGAGGGGACTCGAACCCCTGACCCCCACACTGCCAGTGTGGTGCGCTACCAGCTGCGCCACAGCCCCGTTCCTCGGCCCGCCCGGTCTCGCTCGGGCCACGGAGAACTATACGACGTCCGGCACGGCCCCCTGCGGCGGGGGGGCGTCCCGCGCGTCGCGGGTCAGACCTCGACCCCGCGCTCGGCCAGCCACGGCACCGGGTCGATCCTGCGACCGTCCATCCCGCCCTGGTGCACCTCGAAGTGCAGGTGCGGCCCGGTCGACTGGCCGCGGTTGCCCAGCAGCGCGATGGTCTCGCCGGCCTCCACGTACTGGCCGGGCTCGACGAGGATCTCCTCCATGTGGCCGTAGACGGTGACGTCGCCGTTCTCGTGGAGGACGTAGACGGCCAGGCCGAAACCGCTGGCCGCACCGGCCCGGACGACGACGCCGTCCACGGCCGCGTACTCCGGCGTCCCGATGGGGGCGGCCAGGTCGATGCCGTAGTGGAAGGTGCCCCACCGCGAGCCGTAGCCGCTGGTGAACCGCGCACCGTCGACCGGCAGCACGGCCTTGGGCCGTGCCGCCTCGCGGGCGGCCTCCGCGGCGGCGGCCTCGGCCGCGGCCCGCTCCGCGCGGCTGGCCGCGACCTCCTGCAGGCGCGCCTGCGCCTCCGCCTCGGTGATCGAGGCCATCGGCATGACCTCGAGGGACTCCTCGCCGGTGGCCAGCTCCATCTGCGCGCCGAGCACCGCCGTGGACCCGGCCTCCGCCCCGGACCCGCCGGGCACCCCGACGACCCCGGCGCCGATCGCGCCGGCCACGAGCGCGGCGAGCAGCAGCTGGGGACGGCGGTCGCGCAGGCCGCGACGGCGGGCGCGCGGGGCGGCGAGCGCGGTGGTGGCCGGTCCGGCGGCCGCGGCGGGGACGGGCAGGGCGGTGGTGGCCGGCGCGGGGACGTCGTCGGCGGCCTCGGCGGCGGACCGCGGGACGGGGACGCCGGCGGGGCGGACCGGCGGGAAGCCGCGCAGCGGGGACACCGGGTGGTCCGCCGCGGTCCAGGAGTCGCCGGTCCGGGGACCGGGCACCGCCGCGAGGGAGCCGCTGGCGGGACGGGTCAGCAGACCCGCATCACTCCGGTGACTGGCCAAGGCGCGTACCCCGCTCGCTCGTGGGAAGCGGCCCGTGCGGGCCCGATCGAGTCGTGTCGATACAAACACACCGTGACCTCGCCGTGACCCCGAGTGCGGCGTGTCCGCGCGTGACACGCCGTGTGCGCTGTGTCACGCGCGGCTGCTGTGTTTACGCCGTGGTCCTCCGGGGGACATGACCTCATCCGGCGTGGAGCAGCCCGCGCCGGTCCGACGAGACCGCCGGGCCGACGCCCCCACGCCAGGTGCCCGCGTGAGCACACTCCGCGGGCAGTGTCGCGACCCACCGGCGCGACGCACCGCACGACGGCTTCACCGCGACCCTCCGCCCCTGGAGGTGCACCCGGATCGGCCGGCGTGGTCCCATGATCGTCCCGTGCCGCGCGCGGGGGCGGCCGGTCGTGCGCCGGCCGAGCACCGACAGGAAGGACCGATGCCTCGATGGCACAGCCCGAGCGCTTCCCGCGGCACCTCCCGCGGGCCGGCACGGCCGCGCAGCCGACGGCACTCCCCGTCGGCCGCGTCCGGCCGCTGACCGCGGCGACGCTCGAGCAGCACGGGGCCCGGCTCACCGTCCCCACCTACGACCGGGCGGCGCTGATCCCGTCGGTCGTGCACCTGAGCGTCGGCGGGTTCTCCCGCGCCCACCAGCTCATCTACTTCGACGAGGTCGCCCAGCAGCGGATCTCCGCGGAGTGGGGCGTCGTGGGCGTCGGCCTGCGCGCCCGGCGGCTGCGGGAGGCCCTCGCGCCGCAGGACAACCTCTACACCGTGGTCGAGCGCAGCCCCGACGGCGAGCGCGCCCGGGTGGTCGGCGTCCTCACCGACTACCTGTTCGCCCCCGACGCCCCGGACGCGGTCCTCGACCGGCTCAGCGACCCGCGCACCCGCGTGGTCACCATGACGATCACCGGCGCCGGGTACCTGCTCGACCCCACCACCGGCGTCTTCGCCCCCGACGACGACGTCCGGCACGACCTCGCGCACCCCGGCGCCCCGCGCACCGTCTTCGGCTTCCTCGTCGAGGCCCTCGACCGCCGCCGCCGGGCCGGCACGGCGCCGTTCACCGTCGTCTCCTGCGACAACCTGCACCGCAACGGCGACGCCACCCGCACCGCCGTCACCGGGTTCGCCGCGCTGCGCGACGAGGTCCTCGCCCGGTGGATCACCGACCGCGTCGCCTTCCCCAGCAGCATGGTCGACCGGATCACCCCGCAGACGACGCCCGAGGAGCGCGAGGCGCTCGCCCGCCGGCACGGGATCGACGACCGCTGGCCGGTCGTCACCGAGCCGTTCTCCCAGTGGGTGATCGAGGACTCCTTCTGCAACGGCCGCCCGCCGCTGGACGCGGTCGGCGTCCGGTTCGTCCGCGACGTCACCGACCACGAGCTGATGAAGACCCGGCTGCTCAACGCCAGCCACTCCGCGCTCGGCTACCTCGGCACGCTGGCCGGGCACGAGCGGATCGACGTGCTCATGGGCGACCCGGTGTTCGCCGCGTACGCCGCCCGGCTCATGGACGACGAGGTCACCCCGTTGATCCCCGTGCCGGAGGGCATCGACCTCGACGAGTACAAGGCCACGCTGCTGCAGCGCTTCGCCAACCCGGCCATCGCCGACCGGCTGTCCCGGCTGTGCCGCCGCGGGTCCACCAAGCTGCCGCACCACCTGCTGCCCTCGCTGCGCCAGGCCCTGGCCGAGGACCGCCCGCACGCGCTGCTGACCCTGGCCCTCGCCGGCTGGGTCCGCTACCTGCAGCAGGTCGACGAGCACGGCCGGTCGCTGCCGATCGAGGACGACCGCGGGCCGCACCTGCAGGCCCTGGCCCGCGCCGGCGGCGACGACCCGCGCCTGCTGCTGACCGACGAGCCGGTCTTCGGCGACCTCGGCTCGGTCCCCGGGTTCCCCGACGAACTCGCCGACGCCGTGCGCCGGCTCCGGTGCGACGGCGTCCGCGAGACCGTCGCCGCCGCCACCGCCGCGAGCGCCCGGTGAGCGCGCCCCGCACCGGCGGGGCGGCCGCGGTCCTCCCCCGCGACGTCGTCGCGGGCCTGACCGCGCTGCTGTGCGACGCCGACGGCAACCTGTTCCCCTCCGAAGAGCCGGCCTTCGTCGCCTCCGCCGAGGTCACCAACCGCTTCCTCGCCGAGCTCGGCGACGAGCGCCGGTACACCCCGGAGGAGCTGCGCCTGGCCACCACCGGGATGAACTTCCGGACGACGTCGCGCCGGCTGGCCGCCGAGGCCGGCCGTCCCGAGGTCGACGTCGAGCCGTGGGTGGCCGAGGAGAAGCGCGCGGTCACCGCCTACCTGGGCGAGCACCTGCGCCCGCACGGGCCGACGAACGCCGCCCTCAGCGCGCTCGCCCCGCACCTGCGACTGGCCGCGGTGAGCTCCAGCGCGCTGGCCCGGCTCGCCGCCTGCTTCACCGCCACGGACCTGGACGCGCTGATCCCGCCGTCGGCCCGGTTCAGCGCCGAGGACTCGCTGCCGGTGCCCACGAGCAAGCCCGACCCGGCGGTGTACCTGTACGCCTGCGAGCGCCTGGGGATCGCCCCCGGGCAGGGCCTCGCCGTGGAGGACTCCGTCCCGGGGGCACTCTCCGCGGTCCGCGCGGGTTGTCCCACGGTGGGGAACCTGCTGTTCGTCCAGCCCGCCGAGCGCGCCGAGCGCGAGGCCGCGCTGTGGGAGGCCGGCGTGCTCGCCGTCGTCTCGTCCTGGCAGGAGCTCGCCGACCTGCTGCTGCCCGTCCTGACCGGAGGTGGTCGATGAGGATCGTCTACACCAGCTTCCGCGGCCTGTTCTCCGACAGCCCGCGCGCCGTCTACGAGGCGCTGGTGGCGCGCGGCGACGACGTCACGCACACGTGGCTGACCGCGCCGGTCGCCGAGTCCGCCTTCCCGGCCGACGTCGAGACCGTCCCGTTCGGCAGCCCGGAGAGCATCGCCGCGCTCGAGGCCGCCGACGTCGTCGTGTCCAACGACCACGTGCCGCTGGACTGGGAGAAGCGCCCGGACGCCTTCTACCTGCAGACCTGGCACGGCACCCCGCTCAAGCGGATCCACAACGACGTCCTCTGGGCGCCGGAGGGCCGGCTGGCCTACCTGGAGCACGACATCGCCCGCTGGGACGCGATGCTCTCCCCCAACCCCTACAGCACCGGCCGGTTCCGCCAGGCCTTCGGCTTCCGCGGGCCGGTGCACGAGACCGGCTACCCCCGCAACGACCTGCTCTCCAGCCCCGAGCGGGACGCGGTGCGCGCGCGGGTGCGGGCCGGGCTCGGGATCGACGACGACGCCCGCGTCGTCCTCTACACACCCACCTGGCGCGACGACCTGGTCTTCGAGGGCACCGGGGAGCGCGACTTCGACTTCCCGGTCGACCTCGCGGACTTCACCGACCGGCTCGGCAAGGACCACGTGCTGCTGCTGCGGCTGCACAACATGGTCTCCGACCGGCTCGAGTCGATCGACGGGATGCCGGTGCAGGACGTGTCGTCGTACCCGGACATCCGCGACCTGTACCTGGCCGCCGACGTGCTGGTCACCGACTACTCGTCGACGATGTTCGACTTCGCGGTCACCGGGAAGCCGATCGTGCTGTTCCCCTACGACCTCGACGAGTACCGCGACCGGCTGCGCGGCTTCTACGTGGACCTCGAGGAGGTCGCGCCCGGGCCGATCGTGACGACCAGCGGTGAGCTGGTCGACGCGCTCGCCGACCTGGACGCCGTCACCGCGGAGCACGCCGACCGCTACCGGTCCTTCCGCGAGACCTACACCGCCCTGGAGGACGGCAACGCCACCGGGCGCGTCCTCGACCTGTTCTTCCCGCCCGGCGGCCCCGCCGGCGCGGCTGACCCGACCCGAGGAGGGGACGACAGTGCGCATCGCTGACCTCGTGCAGACCCGAGTGCCCGGCCGCAGGACCGGAGCAGTCCAGCCGGCCGCCCGCACGCAGCCCTTCCCGCCGCAGGTGGTCATCCTGGCCGCCGGGATGGGCACCCGGCTGGGGCGCCCGCTGCCCAAGCCGCTGACCCCGCTGGTGGACGGCCGCAGCATCCTGCACCGCCAGCTGGACACGCTCGCGCAGGTCTTCGGCCCCGCCGTCGACGTCACCGCCGTCGTCGGGTTCCAGTGCGAGCTGCTCATGCAGGCCGCGCCCGACCTGCGCTTCGCCTACAACCCGCACTTCGCGCGGACCAACACCTCCAAGAGCCTGCTGCGCGGCCTGCGCACCACCCGCGAGGGCGGCGTGCTGTGGCTCAACGGCGACGTCGTCTTCGACGCCGCCGTGCTGGAGGCCGTGCTGCCCGCGCTGCAGGCCGACGAGAGCTTCGTGTGCGTCGACACCTCCACCGTCGCCGACGAGGAGGTCAAGTACACCCTCGACGGGGAGGGTTACATCGCCGAGCTGTCCAAGACGGTGAAGGGCGGCCTGGGCGAGGCCGTGGGCATCAACTACGTCTCCTCGGCCGACAAGGCCGTGCTGGTCGAGCACCTCGACGGCTGCGGCGACCAGGACTACTTCGAGCGCGGCATGGAGACGGCGATCATCGAGGCCGGCGTGCGCTTCCGGCCGGTGGACATCTCGCGGTGGGCCGCCGTCGAGGTCGACTTCGAGGCCGACCTGGACCGGGCCAACGAGATGCTCTCCGGTGCGCGCCCGCACCTGCACCCGGTGCCGGACGGGACCGCCTAGCCGGAACGGCCCCCGGGCCCCGGCCGGTCAGGCGACCGGCTGGGGCTGCGGGGCGGGGTCCTGCGGGCGGGCCCGCTCCGGGTCGCGGAAGCGCCGGGCGGCGGCCAGCCCGCCGACGACGAGACCGGCACCACCGGCCACGAGCACGGCGACCGCCACCCGGGCCAGCAGCTCCGGGCCGCCGGTGGCGACGTGCGCGCTCCACAGCACGTCGACGTCGGGCAGGCCCTGCACCAGCAGCAGCCAGCCGAGCACGACCGCGCACAGCCCGGCCACGACCCCGCGGCCGCGCCGGGCGGCGACCCGGCCGAGCACCGCCACCAGCGCCGCGGTGACCGCCGGCAGCAGCGCGGACACCACCGCCGCCGCGTGCGAGGACACCGTCACCGGGGGCTCGGGCGTGCTCGCCGCGTGCCAGAGCGCGGCGGCGCCGCCCGCGACCAGCGCCCAGCCCAGCGGCCGCGGCGACCGGGCCAGCAGGCCGGCGGCCGCGACGGCGGCGGCCAGCGCGAGGTGCAGCCCCCAGGTGAGCGCCGTCGGCGGCGGCGGGCTCCAGGTGAGCACCCCGCGCACGGTCAGCGCGGTGTCGCCGTGCCGCATCGGGACGGTCCAGGCGAACACCGTCTGCGCCTGGTCGGGGTCGGCCGCGACCGCCGGCGGCAGCTGCCCCTCGGTCATCCAGTGCGTGCGGTGGTCGTGCCAGGTGTAGTGCGGCTCGGTGGAGACGCGCACCCACTCCGGCTCGGCCCGCGGGTCGGCGTCCGCGGGCAGGGTGACCCGGCCGAAGCGGTCGAGGTTGATGTAGGTGGCCGGGCTGTGCGCGTTGCGCCAGACGCCGTCCGGACCGATCCGCAGGTAGGGCTCGTCGGAGTAGCCCGGCACGGCCACCTCGGTGCCGGTGGTGTTCACCAGCTCCAGGGAGTCCCCGAACTCCAGCACCCGGACGCTCACCCCGGGCACCGGCGGCTGCACCGAGGTGACCCGGCCGTCGAAGTCGCTGCCGGCGACCTCCCCGCCGACGTGCGCCTGCGCCGGCCCGGCGAGGGCCAGCGTGGCCAGCACGCCGAGCAGGACGACCAGCAGCCGCGCGCCGGCGGCCCGGCCCCGCTGCACGGCGCCGCTCACGCGCCGTCGGCGACCAGGGCCAGGTCGCCGGCGATGTCCCGCGCGGTGTTGCCGGCGTCGAACGCGACGTGCGCCTGGTCGTCGGCGCCGTAGAGCAGCAGCAGCGAGCTGTGCAGCCGGCCGTCCTCCTCGGCCAGCGGCACGCCGGCCGACAGCTGCGCCTGGTCGATCGCGTCCTGGTCGCCGGTCAGCCCGACGAACTGCGTGGACAGGTCGGCGTCGAACCGGTCCAGGTACTCCCCCAGCACCTGCGGGGTGTCGGTGGCCGGGTCGGTGGTCACGAACACCACCTGCACCTGCTCGGCCAGCGCCGGGTCGGTGTCGCGCAGGGCGAGGGCGACGTCGGCCATCGTCGTCGGGCAGATGTCGGGGCAGTTCGTGTAGCCGAAGAACAGCAGCGTCGGGCGCCCCGCCGTGACGGACGCGAAGTCGTAGGACGCGCCGGTCTGGTCGGTCAGGGTGAACGCGGGCCGCTGGTAGGGGTCGGGCAGGTCGAGGCCGGCGTAGGTGTCGTCGGGCCCCTCCACCGTGGCGAGGGAGCCGCCGGAGTGGTCCCCGTCGGCGTGGGAGTGGCCCTCGGCGGCCGCCGCCTGGTCCCCGTCGTCGGAGCCGCAGGCGGACAGCGCCAGGCCGGCGGCGAGGAGCAGCGCGGCGCTCCGGCCGCGTCCGGGAGCGGTCACGAGGACACGGTACGTCGGCCGGCGCGGTATCCGAGGGCGACGCCCGCGACCCCGACGGCCAGCGCCAGGATGGCGAGGAACAGCGCCAGCCCGGCCGGCGCGTTGCTCACCTCGGCGTCGTGGGCGTGCTCGTCCGTGGCGGCCGCGGTGTCGGTGGCCGCGCCGTCCCCGGACGAGGCGGCGGTCAGCGTCAGGGTCGGCGCCGGGTTCGCCGGCTCCTCCTGGCCCTCGACGGTCGGCTCGATCCACGCCGACTCGGTGCCGTCGCTGTAGGTCTGCACCGTGGGGAACGACAGCGTGTCGGCGTCCGGGAACGGGCCGCCGGACAGCGAGAACTCCTGGAACTGGCCGGGCGCGATCCCGCCGCCGGCGTCGGCGCGGAACTCGACCACCGACACGTAGCTGGTGATCTCCGTCCCGTGGTCGTCGGCCGGCGAGGAGAGCTCGGCGGAGGTCGTGACGACCGACCAGCCCGGCACCGGCATCGTCCGCAGCGAGGCCAGCGCCTCGTCCTCCGGGATCGAGATGCGCACCGAGACGGTGCTCGCGGTGTCGCTCTCGTTGGGCACCCGGAAGGTCAGCTTCCCGTAGCCGCCGGCGGCGGCGTCGGCCGACGAGACCGTCACGTGCGCCGACGCGGTGGCGGCGACCACGACGGACGCGACCAGGGCGGTCAGCACGGCGGCCAGGACGACACCGGCACGGGCCAGCGGTCGCAGGATGAGGGACACGGTTCTCCTTCTGTCGATCCGGGGAGGGGTCTCAGCGCACCGGGAACTCGGTGCTCGCGGTGGTGGCGGTGAACTCGCCGAGCCGGACGCTGACGGCGACGGTCCAGGTGCCGGCGCCCGGGATCGACATCCCGTCGGCCACCCAGTGGCCGGGGCCGGCGGGCTCGAGGTCGACGTCGAGCGGGCCGATCTCCTGCTCGGGCTCGGTGAGCGTCACGCGCAGGTCGGCCGGCTGGGCCAGCCGGCCGTCGTCGTCGAACAGGTAGAGGTGCAGCGTGTTGGCGCCCGGACGGGCCGGGTCGATCGACAGCTGGACGCTGCCGGACTCCCCCGCCGACGACTGCAGCGGCAGGGTGACGTCGACCGGCTGGGCGGCCGTCGCGCGGGCCGGCGGGGTGCCCACCAGCATCGCGGACAGCACCAGCACGGCGGCGGCGACGGCGGCCTCGACCAGGACCGTGCGGCGCAGCGGCGCGACGTCCTCGACGGCGCCGCGGGCCTGCACCGCGGCGCGGGCGCGGGCGGCCTCGGCGACCGCCGGCTCCTCGGCGCCGGCGCCGGGGGCGGCGAAGGCGTGCGCGGTCACCCGGCGGCGGCCGCCCGGCCGCGGGCGGGTGAGGCCGAGGTGCTGCTGCACCCACACCCGCGAGACGCCGGCGGCGGCCAGCAGCAGCAGGACCAGCGCGAGCTTGGCCAGCAGGATCCAGCCGTAGGTGGTGGAGACCAGCGCGGCCGGCGAGCCGACCTCGCGCACCGACTGGACGACGCCGGTGACCACCAGCGCGGCCACCGAGCCGGAGGCGATCCGCGACCAGCGCGGCAGCGCCGCGGCCAGCTCCCCGGCCTCGACGCCGGGCCGCACCAGGCCGGCCAGCAGCGCGGCCAGCCCGCCCAGCCACAGGGCCATGGCCGCGACGTGCACCGCGGTGACGGCGGTGGCGAGCACCGGGACGCTGCCGGCCACCGGGTGCCCGACCGCCGCGGTGGTGAGGACGACGCCGGCGCCGAGGACGGCCACGCCCACCGTCTCCGGCGGCTGCGGCGCGGCCGCGCGGCGCCACAGCGGCACCAGCAGCGCGGCGAGCAGCAGCGCGAGCGCGCCGCGGCCGAGCGTGGTCAGTCCGTAGGCCGAGGAGCCGGTGGTGGACAGCAGCGCCGGGTCGAGCAGCGACCTCAGTCCCACCCCGCCCGCGTACGGGCCCTGCAGCAGGAAGGTGAGCACCGCGGCCCCGGCGACCGTCGCCAGCCCGGCCGTGGTCAGCCTCCGCATCCGCCGCGAGGCCCAGCCGGCCGGCCAGCACAGCAGCAGGAACGCCGGGACGCCCAGGCCCACGGCCTCCCCGGCGAACCCGAGGGCGCGCGCGGCCGGCAGCGCGGTGGCGACGAACGGGTCGGCGTCGGGGTCGGTGGCGACCGCCCCGGCGTCGGCGAGCTCGCCGTCGCCGACGACGAAGGCGTAGGCCCCGCTGACCGGGTGCGAGTCCGCGGAGATCACCCGGTAGGTGACGACGTAGCTGGCGTCGGGCAGGTCGCCGCGCAGCGGGACGGTGACAGTGTCGTCCTGCACCGACGCGGCGCCGGTGTCCACGCGCTCGCCGTCGTCGCCGAGGACGCGGGCGTAGCCGGCCCCGAGGGACACGCCCTCGGTGAAGCGCAGGGTGACCTGGCCGGGCGCCGCGTCGAGGCGGGCACCCTCCCCCGGGTCGGTGGAGACCAGCTCGGCGTGCGCGGCGGCGGGGCCGGCGGTGGCCACGCCGAGGCCGAGCCAGCCGGCGAGCAGCACGAGCAGCAGCAGGGCCGGCCGCGACGAGCGGCGTGCCGGGACGGCGGTGCTCACGCGACCACCCGCCGGGCCGCCGCGGGCGCGGCCGCCCGTCGCGGCCGCTGCCGCCAGGCGACCACGGCGATGAGCACGACGCCGGCGAGCAGCAGCAGGTGCGCGGCGGCGCGGTCGGCGTGCACGTGCCCGGCCTGCAGGTCGCGCACCGTGGTGACGGTCAGCAGGACGGTGAAGGTGGCGAGGAACGGCAGCGCACCCGCGGCCAGCCGGGGCGCGGCGGCGACGGCGAGGAAGGCGGCCGCGACGGCGAGGTTCCACGCGCCGGTCTCGTGCGCCACGTGCACCGGCGCGCTCATCGCCGCGGTGCCGCCGGACAGCGCCGGCCACGCCAGGCCGGCCTGCGCCACGCCCACGGCCAGCAGGGCCAGCCGCAGCGCCGACCGCACCAGCCGGGCGCGCGCGGCGGCCGCGGTGCCGGGCAGCTGCCGCGGCAGCGCGCCGAGGACGGCGGCGGTGAGGTCGGGCACCGGTGGCGCGGGGGCCAGCCGCGCCCGGCGGGTCACCGCCTCCGCTGCGTCGGCCCACCCGGCGCACGCGGGGCACGCGGCGAGGTGGCGGTCGAGGTCGGCGGCGGGCACGCCGAGCGGCTCGCCGTCGAGTCGCGCGGAGACCGCCTCGCGGAAGGGGGCACACTGCATGTCGTCGTAGTCGTCACGGAGGGCCCGTCCGGTTCCCGGGACCGGCCCGGATGTGACGGAGGGAACACGTGGACGAGCTCGAGCGGGTCGCGGCGGCCGCCGTCGACGGCGACCCCCTCGCCGCGGCCACCCTCGTGCGGTCCACCCAGTCCGACGTCTGGCGGCTGTGCGCCGCGCTCGGCGACCGGAACTCCGCCGACGACCTGACCCAGGAGACCTACGCCCGCGCCTTCGCCACGCTGCACCGCTTCGAGGGCCGCTCCTCGCTGCGGACGTGGCTGCTGGCGATCGCCCGGCGGGTCTGCGCCGACGCCGTCCGCTCGCGGCGCCGCCGTCGGCTGACCCTGGTCCGCGACGACACCGACCTGGAGGCCCTCGGCCGCGGCGACGACGCCGACCGGGTGGGCGAGGGCGCCGCCGTCACCGACCTGCTGGCCCGGCTGGACCCCGACCGCCGGGAGGCCTTCGCGCTGACCCAGCTGCTCGGGCTCTCCTACGCCGAGGCCGCCGAGGTGGCCGGTTGCCCGGTGGGCACGATCCGCTCGCGGGTCGCCCGGGCCCGCGCCGACCTGGTCGAGGCGCTCGGCGGGGGCGTGCTGGAGGGGCCGGACGCGGCCCGCGGGTGAACCTGCGCTGAACCGCGCGTGAACGGGTACCTATGCTGCCCGACGGCCGTGCGACCGCTCATCCGCGGCGGGCGCCCTCCCGAACCCCGCCGATCCGGAGCCCCTTCGTGCCCTTCAGCCTGACCCCCAAGGACCAGAGCTTCTACACCCTGTTCAGCGACTCCGCGCAGAACCTGGTGGCGGCCACCGACGTCCTGGGCGAGTTCATCCACGACCACGCCCGCCGCAGGGAGCTCGCCGACCGGCTGCGCGACCTCGAGCACGCCGGTGACCAGTCGACGCACGCGATCTTCCGGCAGCTGAACTCCAGCTTCGTGACGCCGTTCGACCGCGAGGACATCTACAGCCTGGCCAGCCACCTCGACGACGTCATGGACTACGTGGAGGCCGCCGCCGACCTCGTCGTCCTCACCGGGCTGGGCACCCTGCCGGCGGAGATGAGCCAGCAGACGGCGCTGCTGCAGCGCGCCGCGGAGACCACCGCCGAGGCGATGCCGCGGCTGCAGACGATGAAGGGCCTCCCCGACTACTGGATCGAGGTCAACCGCATCGAGAACGAGGCCGACAAGCTGTACCGGCGGCTGCTGTCCCGGCTCTACAGCGGCGAGTTCGAGGCGCTGGAGGTCCTCCGGCTCAAGGAGGTGGCCGACCAGCTCGAGGAGGCCGCCGACGCGTTCGAGAAGGTGGCCAACGTCGTCGAGTCCATCGCGGTCAAGGAGTCCTGAGCGTCGATGGACGCGGCCTTCGTCGCGCTGGTGGTCATCGTCGTCGTCGCCCTGGCGTTCGACTACACCAACGGGTTCCACGACGCCGCCAACGCCATCGCCGTCGCCGTCTCCACCAAGGCGCTGACGCCGCGGGTGGCGCTGGCGCTGGCGGCGGTGATGAACCTGGTCGGCGCCCTGCTGTCCACCGAGGTCGCCAAGACCGTCGGCGCCGGGATCATCGAGGCGCCGACCGGGACCGGCGGGCTGGAGATCGTCTTCGCCGCGCTGGTCGGCGCGATCGTGTGGAACCTCGTCACCTGGTACTTCGGGTTGCCCTCGTCGTCCTCGCACGCGCTGATCGGCGGCCTGGTGGGCGCCGCGATCGCCGCGGCCCACGACGTCCAGTGGCTGGGCGTCGTCGACAAGGTCGTCATCCCGATGGTCGTGTCGCCGCTGGTCGGCTTCGGCCTCGGCTACCTGTTCATGCTCGCCATCCTGTGGACCTTCCGGCGGGCCAACGTCACCCGCGCCAACCGCGGCTTCCGCTACGCGCAGATCGTCAGCTCCGCCACCATGGCCCTCGGCCACGGCCTGCAGGACGCCCAGAAGACGATGGGGATCATCACGCTGGCGCTGTTCACCGCCGGCGAGATCGACGACTTCGAGGTGCCGCTGTGGGTCGTGCTCGCCGCGGCGCTCGCCATCAGCGCGGGCACCTACGCGGGCGGCTTCCGCATCATGCGCACCCTGGGGCGGCGGATCATCCAGCTCACCCCGGCCGGCGGCTTCGCCGCCCAGACCGTGGCCTCCGGCGTCATGGTGACGACGGCGACGGTCTTCGCCGTGCCGGTCTCGACCACGCACATCACGACGACGTCGATCATGGGCGTCGGGTCGACGCGGCGGCTGTCGGCGGTCCGCTGGGGCGTGGCCGGCAACATCGTCGTCGCGTGGATCGTCACCCTGCCGGCCGCCGGGGCGGTGGCCGCGCTGGCGTACCTCCTCACCGGCCTCCTCGTCGGCTGACGCCGCCGCTCCCCTGACCGAGGGGGCACCCCGCGGGGCGCTCGCGGGGTGACCTCCGTCTCGTCGACCCCCCGCTGGCATATCCCGATCGATCTGGTAGACATAGACCCCGTGGCGGCGACGGCGGTGCTCCTGGTGGGGCGGATCCACGTCGACCTGCTGCGCGTCTGCACGGCCACCTGTCCGGGCCGCTGACGCCCGCGCCCTCCGGGGCGCCCCTCCCCCTCGCACGACCCGCGCCGAGTCGCGCCCTGACGCGTGCCCGCGGCCCGCCTCCCAGCCGGACAGGAGCCCCCACCCCCGTGAAGACCCTCATCGTGCTCGCCCTCGCCGGGCTGGGCGCCCAGCTCGTCGACGGCAGCCTGGGCATGGCCTACGGCGTCACCTCGACGACGTTGCTGCTGGCCTTCGGCACCAACCCCGCCGCCGCCTCGGCGACCGTGCACTTCGCCGAGATCGGCACCAGCCTGATGTCGGGCGTCGCCCACTGGAAGTTCGGCAACGTCGACTGGAAGGTCGTGGCCAAGGTCGGCGTCCCCGGCGCCGTCGGTGCCTTCGCCGGCGCACACGTCCTCTCCAGCCTCTCCACCGAGGTCGCCGCCCCGGTGATGTCGCTCATCCTGCTGGCGCTCGGCGTCTACCTGCTCGTCCGCTTCACCCTGCGGGGCGTCGACCGCCGCAACATCGGCAGGCCGGTGCGCAAGCGCTTCCTGGCCCCGCTCGGCCTGGTGGCCGGCTTCGTCGACGCCACCGGCGGCGGCGGCTGGGGCCCGGTCGGGACGCCGGCGCTACTCGCCAGCGGCCGCATGGAGCCGCGCAAGGTCATCGGCTCGATCGACACCTCCGAGTTCCTCGTCGCGCTGGCCGCCAGCCTGGGCTTCCTCCTCGCACTCGGGTCGCAGGGCATCGACTTCGTGTGGGCCCTGGGCCTGCTCGCCGGCGGCCTGGTGGCCGCGCCGATCGCCGCGTGGCTGGTGCGTCACGTGCCGCCGCGGCTGCTCGGCTCCCTGGTCGGCGGCATGATCGTCCTGACCAACACCCGCACGCTGCTGCGCAGCGACTGGATCGACGCCTCCGACCCGGTCCGCTACTCGGTCTACGCGGTCATCTACCTGGTCTGGGCCGCCGCCGTCGCGCACTCCTTCCTCCAGTACCGCAAGGACCGCGCGCAGGAGTCGGCCGACGCCCTCGCCGCTGAGGCCGCCCGCCTGGCCGAGGACGAGCACCTGCACTCCCCGGACGCGGCGGACGTCGCGGACCTCGAGCGCAGCCTCCGCGCCGGCCGCCCCGCCGACCCGCGGGACTAGGCAACGCCGTGCAGGAGGCCCCGTCCGGCAACCGCCGGGCGGGGCCTCCCGTCGTCTCAGCGGCCGGCCAGCAGCGTCGCCTCGAGCTCCTCGGGGAGGCCGGGCTCGGGCAGGCCGTGCGGCGTGGGCAGCCGCTCGGGGTCCTGCCGCAGCCAGGCCCAGGTGTCGGCGACGGTGTCGCGGACCGGCCGGCTGGGAAGCCCCAGCGCCCGCGCGCGGGCCGTGTCGACGTCCCACGCCGTCGCCGCCGTCTCCCGGGGCAGCCAGAACGGCAGGTGCAGCCAGGGCTCCACGCCGGCGGCCAGCAGGTCCTCCTCCGGCACCGGGACGAGCTCCGCGTCGCTGCCGGTGACCTCCCGGCACGTCTCCAGCAGCCCGCCCAGGGTCGTCATCCCGGCCGGGCCGGTGGCGTTGACGGGACCGGCCTGCCCGCGCGCGGCCATCTCGACCAGCCAGCCGGCCAGGTCGCGGACGTCGACCAGCGCGATCGGCTGCTCCAGCGCGTCGGGGACGACGACGCGGCCGCCGCGGGCGATCCGCTGCAGCCACCACGGCAGCCGGCGGACGTTGTCGTGCGGACCGAGGATCAGGCCCGCGCGGGCGGTGAGGAACCGCCCGGGCAGCGCCGCGCCCAGCACCCGTTCCGCGTACGCCTTGTTCGGGCCGTAGTCGTCGTCGGGGGTGTCCCAGGTGGGGCCGTCCTCGCCGCGGACCGGGCCCGGCGGCCAGGTCGAGTAGGCGTTGAGGCTGCTGACGAACGCGTACGCCCGCACGCCGGCCAGGGCGGCCGCGGCGTGGTCGGCGGCCGGGCGGGTCTGGCAGGAGGTGTCGACGACGACCTCCGGCGTCCAGCCGTCCAGGGCGCGCGGGAGGGCGGCGGGGTCGTCGCGGTCGCCGTGCAGCGGGCGGACGCCGTCGGGCGGCGCGCCGGTGACGCCGCGGCTGAACGCGGCGACCTCGTGGCCGCGGTCGAGCGCCGCCGTCGCCACGTGCCGGCCGAGGAAGTGGGTGCCGCCGAGGACGAGGAGTCGCACGGGCCCACCCCAGCGGAGCCGCTCCCCCGCCGTCCACCCGGTTCGCGGACGGCGCAAGGACCCGGGCGTCCTCGACTCGGGCGGCCCCGTCCCGGGTCCCGCCCCGAGCGTGCGGAGGGCGGGGAGGACGGGGCCCTCCTAGACCGCCCGGGTGACCACCGGGAGGTCGGGCACCTGCGGCAGCGGCTGGGAGCGGGCCGCGGCGAGCACCATCTGCGGCGACCGCGGCAGGCCCCGCCGGGTGCACAGCCGCAGCGCGCGCACGCCGGTGATGACGTCGGTCTCCGGCGGGACGACCAGCAGGTCCGCGCGCCGGTTGCCGCCGGCCCAGCTCAGGCACACGACGCCGGGGTCCATGCTGCGGAACCCGCCGGTGCGCACCACCCGGCCGTCGACGACGACCTTGCGCGGCGCCGGCAGCCACGAGTCCAGCGCGTAGGTGAACCGCTCGACCCGCACGCCGCGGCGGTCGAGCGCGGCGATCAGCTCGGGCACCTCGACGGCGAGGTCGCGACCGCGCGGGAACCAGGCCCCGTCGAAGGCGTTCTCCCCCGACCCGGCGTCGGCCCGCAGGCTCACGCGGACGTCGATGCCGCCACGGAAGCCCCCCGTGGTCCCCGTCGCCTCCGTCGTCGTCATCAGCAGTCCCGCCTCCCGCTCAGCGTGCTGCAGGCCCGCGTCCGGGCCCACCGGGCGACGGTAGGTCGGCGCGCCGCGGGATCCCCGCGCGCCGCGGCCGGGCCTGTCGCGCCCGGACGGCCGGTCATCACCGCCGGTCACGATCCGGTGACGGCAGCCCGCGGGCACTTCCGCGCAGACGCGCAGGAGCCCCCGTCCGGCGGACCGGACGGGGGCTCGGCGAGGCGTGCACCCCCGCGGGAGTGCACGGGTGGCTCACGCCTTGGGCTTGCGGTTCTTCGCCTTGCCGCGCTCGTTCTGGTCGAGGATGACCTTCCGCACGCGGACGGCGGCCGGCGTCACCTCGACGCACTCGTCCTCGGCACAGAACTCCAGCGCCTGCTCGAGGTTGAGGACCTTCGGCGGCACCAGGCGCTCGAGCTCCTCCGCGGTCGAGGACCGCATGTTGGTGAGCTTCTTCTCCTTGGTGATGTTGACGTCCATGTCGTCGGGCCGGGAGTTCTCCCCGACGATCATGCCCTCGTACACCTCGGTGCCCGGCGTGACCATCATCTGGCCGCGCTCCTGCAGCGAGAACATCGCGTACGACGTCGCCACGCCCTGCCGGTCGGCCACCAGCGAGCCGGTCGGGCGGGCGCGCATGTCACCCATCCACGGCTCGTAGCCCTCGAGGTTGTGGTTGAGGACGCCGGTGCCGCGGGTCTCGGTGAGGAACTCGGTGCGGAACCCGATGAGGCCGCGCGAGGGGACGACGTACTCCATCCGCGCCCAGCCGGTGTCGTGGTGCACCAGGTTCTCCATGCGCCCGCGACGGGAGGCCAGCGCCTGGGTCAGCGTCCCGACGTACTCGCCCGGGGTGTCGATGGTGACCCGCTCGACCGGCTCGTGGAGCTTGCCGTCGATCTCCTTGGTGACCACCTGCGGGCGGCCGACGGTGAGCTCGAACTCCTCGCGGCGCAGCTGCTCGACGAGGATGGCCAGCGCCAGCTCGCCGCGGCCCTGCATCTCCCAGGTGTCGGGGCGCTCGGTGGGCAGCATGCGCACCGAGACGTTGCCGACCAGCTCCTGGTCGAGGCGGTTCTTGATCAGCCGGGCGGTGAGCTTCTTGCCGCTCCTGCCCGAGATCGGCGAGGTGTTGATGCCGATGGTGATCGAGATCGACGGCTCGTCGACGGTGAGGGGCGGCAGCGGCCGCGGGTCGTTCGGGTCGGCGAGGGTGTCGCCGATCATGACGTCCTCGATGCCGGCGATGGCGACGAGGTCGCCGGGGCCGGCGCTGTCGGCCGGGGTGCGGGTGAGGCCCTCGGTGACCAGCAGCTCGGTGATCTTGACGTTCTTGACACTGCCGTCGGTGCGGCACCAGGCGACGGTCTGGCCGTTCTTCATCGTGCCGGAGTGGATGCGCAGCAACGCCAGCCGGCCGAGGTAGGGCGAGGCGTCGAGGTTGGTGACCTGCGCGCGCAGCGGCTCCTCGGCGTCGTAGGTCGGCGCCGGGATGGTCTCCAGCAGCGTCGTGACCAGCGGCGCGAGGTCGGGGCTGTCGGGGCTGGTGCCGTCGGCGGGCCGGGTGAGCGACGCCCGCCCCTCCTTGCCGTTGCAGTAGACGATCGGGAACTCGAGGGCGTCGGTGTCCAGGCCGTTGTCCTCGAGCAGCTCCATGAACAGCTCGTAGGTCTCGTCGACGACCTCGGCGATGCGCGCGTCGGACCGGTCGGTCTTGTTGACCACCAGGATCACCGGCATCCCCTTGCCGAGCGCCTTGCGGAGCACGAAGCGGGTCTGCGGCAGCGGGCCCTCGGAGGAGTCCACGAGCAGCACGACGCCGTCGACCATCGACAGGCCGCGCTCGACCTCGCCGCCGAAGTCGGCGTGGCCGGGGGTGTCGACGATGTTCACCGTCACCGGGTTGCCGTTCTCGTCGGCCAGGCGGATGGCGGTGTTCTTGGCCAGGATGGTGATGCCGCGCTCGCGCTCGAGGTCCATCGAGTCCATGACGCGGTCCTGCGTCGTGTCGGCGTCGGTCCCCTCGCCCTTGGCGCGGCCGAGCGCACCGGCCTGGCGGAGGAGGGCGTCGACCAGGGTGGTCTTGCCGTGGTCGACGTGGGCGATGATCGCCACGTTGCGCAGGTCGTCGCGGGTGGGCATGCGGAAGGGCACCTCGGGGAGAGTCAGGGGGATCCCGCGGCGGCAGCGCTCGCGGTGCTCCGTACAACGGCCGCCGGGGTCGCGACCTTCCCACCCAGCTTAGGGGCTCAGCGCCCGGGGACCTCCGCCTGCGGCCGGTCCGCCACCGCGTACGTCACCCCTGCGGCGGCGATCGTGACCAGACTCACCGCCAGCCAGGCCGGCAACCCGGCGCCGAGGGCCAGCACGTGCGCCAGGACGAACGCGCCGACGTAGAGCGCGCCGAGCCCGAGGGCGACCGCCACGCCGCGGCGCTGCACCCACAGCCAGGCCGCGCCCAGCCCGCCGGCGAGGAACACCGCCCCGCCCAGCGCCCGGACGCCGGTGCCCTGCGCGACGCCGAAGCCGGCCGCCAGCCCGACGGCGACGAGGACGGCGGAGGACAGCCGGGTGCGGGCGCGGGTCAGCACGGACGTCGTCATGCCCCCAGTGTCCCCGGAGGGGCACCGCACGATCAGGTGGGCTGATCGTGCGGCGTCCTGGCCGACCGTGGGAGCTGAGCCAGGACGCGCGGAGGTGAGCCAGGACGCGCGGAGGTGGGCCCGGACGCGCGAGGGCCCCGGACGCGCAGCTGCGCGTCCG